>CAYNIS010000060.1:0-8076 GCA_964397055.1 uncultured Rhodospirillaceae bacterium
GATGATCTGTGGATCGAGGCGATTTTGTCCGGCTTTTTATCCTGATCACCACGCCCGCCGCCCATGCCGCCGGGCTCGACCCGACCCGCTTCTGCACGGCGGCCGCCGACGGCGGTGGCGACGAGGCGCTCCAACTGGTCGAGGTCGCAGGCTATCACGGCCGGGCGGGCGGGGCCGCGCGCAAGCTCGCCGATCATCTGAAAAGCGCGCTCAGCCGCCTCCATGTCATCGGTGGCTACGCGATCCCGCTGGCCGGCCCGGACCGCAAGTAGCGCTGTTCCGGGTCCTGCCCGGCCGGAACGGCGGGCGACCGCCGCCTTCCTGCAAGCCGCCTCCCACGATCCTCCTGTTCCGTCGGACACCCCGCCATGGAATCAGTCGTGTGTCTGTTGATTTTCAATACCTTTGCCGGCATCAATAACCATAACCCCGCCATGACCGATGCCACGCCTCGCCTTACCCCGCGCCCCGGTATCCTGGACATCGCCCCTTACGTCGGCGGCGAAGCCTCGGCCCCGGGGGCCCGGCGGCTGATTCGGCTCGCTTCCAACGAAGGCGCGCTCGGCCCCAGCCCGCGTGCCGTGGCGGCGATGCGCGAGGCGGCGGCAGAGCTGCACCGCTATCCGGACGGCGGGGCGGCCGACCTGCGCTTGGCGATCGGCCGGCGCTTCGATCTCGACCCCGATCGGATCGTCTGCGGCGCCGGGTCCGACGATCTGATCACGCTCTTGACCCGGGCCTATGCCGGGCCGGGTGACGAGGTCATCCACACCGCCCACGGCTTCGCCATGTACCCGATCAACGCCCGGTCGGTCGGGGCAACACCGGTCGCCGTGGCGGAAAAGGACCTGACCGCCGACATCGACGCCATCCTGGCGGCGGTGACCGAGCGCACGCGCATCGTCTTCCTGGCCAACCCGAACAACCCGACCGGCACCTATATCCCGGCCGGCGAGCTGAACCGGCTGGCCGCGTCGCTGCCGCCGAGCGTGCTGTTCGTCGTCGACGCCGCCTATGCCGAGTACATCACGCGCAACGACTATGCGAGCGGGGCGGAACTGGTCGACCGCTACCCCAACGTCGTCATGCTGCGCACCTTCTCCAAGATTTTCGCGCTCGGCGGGCTGCGCCTGGGTTGGGGCTATGTCCCGCCGGGGATCGCCGACGTCATGGCGCGCGTGCGCAACCCGTTCAACGTCTCCGCGACCGCCCAGATCGCCGGCATCGCCTCGGTCGAGGACACCGATTTCGTCGAGCGTTCGCGCCGCCACAACGACCAGTGCCGCAGCTGGTTCACCGACCGCGTGCGCGGCCTCGGCCTCGAGGTGACACCGAGTGTCGGCAACTTCGTGCTGGTGACCTTCGACGGCCACGATGCGGAGGCCGCCCGCCAGTTCCTGAAGTCGGAAGGGGTGCTGGTGCGCCAGATGGGCGGCTACGGCCTGCCGCGGTCCTTGCGCATCTCGATCGGCCTCGACGAGGAGATGGAGGTCGTCGCCGATCTCCTCGGCCGGTTCCTCGCCCAGGCGGGGACCGGGTCTTGACGCAGTCGGACGTCGCGACACGGGACGATCTCGCCACCGGCCGGCTCTATCGCCGGGTGGCGATCATCGGCATCGGCCTGATCGGCTCCTCCCTCGCCCGGGCGATCCGCGCCCATGACCTGGCCGGGGAAATCGTCGCCGCCGATCGAAGCGGGCAGGTCTGTGCGCGCGCCCTCGACCTGGGCCTCGTCGACGCGGCCCACACCGATGCCGGGGAGGCGGTGCGCGCGGCGGACCTCGTCATCCTCGCCGTGCCGATCGGCGCGGTCGATGCCGTGGGGGCGGTGATCGGCCCGAACCTGGAGCCCGGCGTGACGGTCAGCGATACCGGCTCGACCAAGCAGTCGGTGATCCGCGATCTCGGCCCGCACCTGCCGGAAGGCGTGCATTTCGTGCCCGGTCACCCGATCGCGGGCACGGAGCATTCCGGACCCGATGCCGGCTTTGCCGAGCTGTTCGAGGGGCGGTGGTGCATCCTCACCCCGATCCCGGGCAGCGATCCGGATGCGGTCGCCCGGCTGGCGGCCCTGTGGCGGCGGATGGGCTCGATGATCGAGCAGATGGAGCCGGCCCACCACGACCGGGTCCTGGCGATCACCTCCCACCTGCCGCACCTTATCGCCTACACCATCGTCGGAACGGCGGACGACCTCGAGGAGCACACCAGGCAGGAGGTGATCAAGTTCTCCGCCTCCGGCTTCCGGGACTTCACCCGCATCGCCGCGTCCGACCCGGTGATGTGGCGCGACGTCTTCCTCAACAACCGGGAGGCGGTGCTGGAAATCGTCCAGCGCTTCTCGGAGGATCTGACCGCTCTCCAGCGGGCGATCCGCTGGGGCGAGGCGGACACGCTGGAGCAGCTGTTCACGCGCACGCGCACCATCCGCCGCTCGATCATCGACGCAAAGCAGGCGTGACGCCCGAGAGTGGAAGGAGCCCCGGCCGATGTCCCGAACCTTCGCCCCCGATCCGGACTTCGATCCGGCCGGTCACCGCTTCGGTGAGAGCCGCCATTTCGAGGACTTCACCCTCGGCGAGCGCTTCTACATCCCCGCGCGCACCGTCACCGATGGCCTGTTTTCCGCCTTCCAACTGGCCTCCGGCGACAACCATCCAAGCCACTACGACCGCCTGTTCTGCCAGGAACGCGGGCATCGCGACCTGCTCGCCCACGGCTTCCAGGTGCTGATCCAGACCGCATCCGGGGCCGGCATCTTCCCGCACCTGTCGAACGACACGATGATGGGTTTCATCGACCAGTCGTCGCGCTTCCTGGCGCCGGTCTATCTCGGCGACACGCTCTACCCGATGCTGGAAGTGGTGGAACTGACCGAGCAGCGCACAACGGGGGTGGTGGGCCTGCGTTCGACCGTGCACAATCAGGAGCGGGTTCTGGTGATGGACGGCACGCAGCGATACCTGATTCGGCGCCGCCCGGCGGCGGCAGGCTGACGTGCCGGACATGGCGCCGTTCCCGGTCTGACAGCGGGTGACGGTGCGCCGTCGGGGGCGGATGCGCCGGGCGGAGCGGTATGGCGCCCAACGACGACAGGTCCCCACCATCCACCACGGGGGAGGAGATTCCAGCCGACGCCGGCCTCCCCGTTGCGCCGCCGGGTGCCGACGGGCCGGTCGGCGTGTCCAAGCGGATCAGGGACGACGGGCGCGGCGCGGTGGAGATCTCCTATCGCCCGGAACCGGCGACCGCCGATGCCCTGGATGCCGAGCGCACGCGGCTCAACCAAGCCGACCTCGATGCCGTCCTGAAGCGCCACGCCGCCTACCTCAAGTCGCGGCCGAACGGCGCGCGCGCCAATCTGAAGCTGCACGACCTGTCGTTCCTCGACCTTGCCGGACGAGACCTGTCCCAGGCCGACCTGACCGGCTGCCGCCTCTACAGCGCCAACCTGACCCAGGCCAACCTCGAAGGGGCGGTCCTGTTCGGCACCGATCTTCGTCGCGCCCAGATGGTCGGCGCCAGCATGCGCCGGGCCGACCTGCGCGGGGCCTGCCTGCGCACGGCCAACCTGGAACAGGCGGACCTGTCGGAAGCGGACATGCGCGACGGCGTCTTGTTCGCCCGCACCCGCAAGGGCGAGCTGTCGGCGATCACGCCGGATATCGGGGCGGCGGACCTGTCCACCGCGACGCTGGCGGGGGCGAATATGTCGCTCGCCAAGCTTTCCAACGCGTTCATCATGCAGACCGACCTGCGCGACACCAATCTGCGCGGGTCGCGCTTCGTGCGCGCCGATCTCTCCAATTCCGACCTGACCGGCTGCAACCTGGAGGGCGCGGACCTCTCCGAAGCCAACATGACCGGGGTCAAGCTGTCCGGGGCGATCCTGTCGCGCGCGGTGCTGAGGCAGACCAGTTTCCGCAACGCCGTGCTGCTGGGGGCGATCCTGGACAATGTCGATCTGTCGACCGCGGACGTGGCGGACGCGATCATGCCGCGTACGCTGGCCTCCCTCGGCGGCGATCTCTCGACCGTGCTTGCCATGCATGGGGAATGGATCGCGTCGAACGGCGCCCGCGGAGTCCAGGCCGACCTGACCGGCCTCGACCTGTCCGACCGCGATCTCTCCGGCGTCAACCTCTCAGCGGCCAAGCTCAACAGCTCGAACCTGCGCGGGGCCAACCTGCGCAAGTCGAAACTCGTACTGGCCGACCTGGCATTGACCGACCTGCGTGGCGCGGATCTCGGCCTCGCCGACCTGCGCGGGGCCAGTTTCGAGCGCACGACGGCCCTCGGCGCGAATTTCACCGGGGCCCAGATCGGCACCATCAGCTTCGGCGCGGTCGGCGGCTATTCCTGGCCGGCAAGCTTCGCCAATGCCCGGCTGAAGCGCGCGAGCTTCCGCGGTGCCCGCATGGACGGCGCGCGGTTGCGGGCGGCAGACCTCAGCGAGGCGGACTTCGGCCACGCGGACCTCACCCGGGCGGACCTGCGCGACACCCAATGCCGGAAGGCCGATTTCCGGGAAGCGGTGACGGCGGGCAGCGACCGGCGCGGTGCCCGGGACGCGATCTTCGATGATGAAGAGGACGCGGATGATCCGGACGCGACGCTGAAGGATCACGCCTGAGCAACCGAACGAAACGCCCTACCAGGGGGCGTTCTTGCCCCTGGCATTGGCCTGGGCCACCGGATCGGTCGGATTGCCGCCGGCCGGGAATGTCGTCTCGCCCAAGCGGCGTTGATGCTCGCCGAGCGCCCAGCGAACCGACGGAAACGCGATCTCCTCCCACGGGATCTCGTCCCAGCGGTACAGGGCAACCTCCAGCGATTCGGGCCCGGGCTCGATCGCCGGGTCGATCAGGCGGGCGCGGTAGATCAGCTGGACCTGGCTGATGCGGGGGATGTTGTAGACGGCGAGCAGGGCGTCGATCTCGATCCTCGCGCGCGCCTCTTCCCACGCTTCGCGCGCCGCCCCCTCCTCCGTCGTCTCGTTGAGTTCCATGTAGCCGGCGGGCAGGGTCCAGTATCCGCGCCGGGGCTCGATCGAGCGCTTGCACATGAGAATGCGATCGCCGGCCTGCGTTACCGAGCCGACCACGATCTTCGGGTTCTCATAGGCGATGAAGCCGCAATCCGGACACGTCAGCCGTTCGCGGTCGTCCCCGTCCGGCACGACTCGAAGACGTGGACCGCCATCCGGCACCCGCTCAACCATAAGGCCCCGCCAAAACGGACGGGGCCCAACGGATCAGACACAAGCGGAAAGTGGGATCAGACAACAACGTTCAGCAGCGATCCGGGACGGACCGAGGTCGGATCGACGACGCCGCTGGCAACATCGCTGCGCAGCTGCTCCTGCCGTTCTTCCTCGCGCTGGGTCGCAACGGCCTCTTGCTGTTCGAGGCGCTGCTGTTCGCGCAGCTGCTCCTGCTGTTCGCGGAGCGACACCTGTTCGCCGTTCTGGGGGCCGCTGGCACCACCGTTGGCCGGATTGACCTGACCTGAACTGAACGGGTCGAACCCGCCGAGACCACCGAGCGCCATTGTCTGCCTCCTTACGCGCGTTGTGCGCCGTCAACTCGAGTTATAGCGCAAAATGCGCTAACAGTCACTTGCCACTCGGCAGAATCTGATCCCGGCTCATCAATTCCATGCACGGGGCACGGATCAGCCCTCGCGCAGGACGGCAACACCTGGCAGCACCTTGCCCTCGAGCCATTCGAGGAAGGCCCCGCCCGCCGTCGAGACGTAGCTGAGGCGGTGTTCGACATCCGCCTTGGCAAGGGCGGCATCGGTGTCTCCGCCGCCGGCCACGCTCATCAAGCTGCCCTTTTCGGTGAGATCGGCAATGGCCTTGGCAACAGAAAGTGTCGCCCGATCGAACGGCGGCGTTTCGAACGCGCCGAGCGGGCCGTTCCAGACCACGGTCTTGCAGCCACCGAGATTGTCGATGATCGCCTGGGTGGAGGCCGGACCGATATCCAGCATCATATCGTCCGCCCCGACCGCATCGACCGACACCGTGCGGGTGTCGACCCCCTCCGCCAGGTCCTGCGCCACAACAGCGTCGGTCGGCAACAGGATGGTGCAGCCGCCGGCATCCGCCTTCGCCATGATCGAGCGCGTCTCCTCGATCATGTCGGGCTCGGCCAGCGACCGGCCGATCGAAAGCCCCCTGGCGGCGAGGAAGGTGTTGGCCATGCCGCCGCCCAGGGCCAGGAAGTCGACCTTGGCGACGACGTTGCCGAGCAGTTCCAGCTTGGTCGAGATCTTGGCCCCGCCGACCACTGCCATAACCGGGCGTTCCGGCGCTTCCAGGGCGCCGGTCAGGGCGTCGATCTCCGCCTGCATCAGCCGGCCGGCGGCCGCCGGCAGCTTCTTCGCCAGCGCTTCCATCGAGGCATGGGCGCGGTGCGCGGCCGAGAACGCGTCGGAGACATAGGCCTGGCCGAGCTTGGCAAGCTCCGCGGCGAAGCCGTCGTCATTCTTCTCTTCCCCGGCGTGGTAGCGGAGGTTCTCGAGAAGGGCGACCTCCCCTGAACCGAGGGAGGAAGTGACCGCGGCCGCGGCATCGCCGATGCAGTCCTCGGCGAACTTGATCGGGCGGCCGAGCGCCTTTTCCAGCGGCGGCAGCACGGGCTTCAGGCTGTATTCCGGGTCGACCTTGCCCTTCGGTCGACCGAAATGGGACATCAGGACGACCTTGCCGCCCTTTTCCAGGATTTCGGTCACCGTCGGCGCCATCCGGTCGATACGGGTGGTGTCGGTGACCACGCCGTCCTTCACCGGCACGTTGAGGTCGGCCCGCACCAGAACCGTCTTGCCGGAGACATCGAGGGTGTCGAGCGTCTTGATCGTGGCCATGGCGTTGACGGTCCTCCTTTGGGCGGCACGGGATCGGCAGCGGCGCGCGTCAGCGAGAATACGGAATGGCGCCGGCCGCCCGCGGGATTCGGGCAGCGGCCGTTTTCAGATGGCGGCACCTAATGCCGCGTTAACGCATCGACTTCAACCGCTCGGTTGCCCGGATGAGGGCCGCCCGGATGCCCGGTTCGAGGGCCGAGTGGCCGGCATCGGGGATCACGATGTAGTCGGCTTCGGGCCAGGCGCGGTGCACTTCGTCGGCGGTGGCGATCGGACAGACGACGTCGTAGCGGCCCTGGACGATCACCGCCGGGATCGACCGCACCCGGTCGAGATTGTCGAGGATCCAGCTTTCCGGCGCGAACCGGTTGTTGCGGAAATAGTGTGCCTCGATCCTGGCGAGGCCGAGGGCGTGGGCCTGTTCGGCGGCGCTGGAGATGATCTCGGGATTCGGCAGGAGCGTCGAACACGCCCCCTCGTAGATGCTCCAGGCCCGGGCGGCGCGCGCCCGCACTTCGCGGTCGGCATGGGTCAGGCGGGCGAAATAGGCCTCCAGGATGTCGGCGTCCTCGCCCGGCCCGAGATCCGCGGTGAAGTCACGCCACGCCTCCGGAAAGATCGCGCGCATGCGGTAGAGGAACCAGTCGACCTCGCTCTGGCGCATCAGGAAGATGCCGCGCAGAATCAGGCTGAGGCAGCGGTCCGGGTGCCGGATCGCATAGGCCAGGGCGAGCGTGGAGCCCCAGGAACCGCCGAAGACATGCCAGCGATCGACCCCCAGTTCCTCGCGCAGGCGTTCCATGTCGTCGACCAGATGGGCCGTGGTGTTCGCTTCGATCTCGCCGAGTGGGGTCGACCGACCGGCCCCGCGCTGGTCGAAGATGATGATCCGAAAGAAGCTGGGGTCGAAGAAGCGACGGTGGGTAACGGATGCGCCGGCCCCGGGCCCGCCGTGCAGAAAGACGATCGGCGTGCCGTTGGGACGACCGCACTGCTCCCAGTAGAGCGTGTGGACCGGGTCGACCGGGAGCCGGCCGGTCGCGAAAGGGTCGATCGGGGGAAAGAGATCGGCACGCGCCATCGTCGGATCGGCTTTGCAGGAAGCGAAGGATCGGGGGACGCCACCGGCGGCCCACCTGTGAGGCAGAACGCCGCTACCTTAGGCGGTGGGCGGCGCCATGGCAAAGCGGCGCTTTCCGGCGCGCT
>CAYNIS010000060.1:8086-11924 GCA_964397055.1 uncultured Rhodospirillaceae bacterium
GGTCCTGGTGACGGCGGCCGTCGATGCGGCGGAACAGGTCGTGGCGGAGCGCGCGATCGACGGCGACACATTCCGCCTCGCCGACGGTCGAACGCTAAAGCTCGCGGACATCGAGGCGATCCGCCCGCCACCAGGGCGGGAGGACGAGGGCCCCTGGCGCCTCAGCGACGCCGCGCGCCGCCGGCTCGACGGCCTTGTCGCCGGCGAAGCACTGGTGATCGCTCCCGTGGCCGAAGGGTTGGATCGCTACGGCCGGACGATCGCCCGGGCGGAACGGGCCGCGGATGGTGTTGACGTTGCCCGCACACTGCTCGACCGCGGGCTGGCGCGGGTCTGGCCGAGCCCGGGGTCGGCCCGTGACCTGGCACCCTTGTTCGCGGCGGAAGAGGCGGCGCGCGCGGCCGGGCGCGGGCTGTGGGCGTTTCCGCACCTCGGCGTGCGCCCCCCGGACGACATCGGGCCGCTCGATCGCCCCGGAGTGGTCGAGGGCGACGTGATCGCCGCCGGCGAGGGCGGCGGGCGCAGCTATCTCGACTTCACGGAGGACTGGCGGCGCGGCTTCTCGATCTCGGCGGACCGGACGGTGCGGCGGGCGATCGACGCCGGAGAGCGTCCGTTCACAGCCCTTGCCGGTTGCCGGTTGCGCGTGCGCGGCTGGCTGCATTGGCTCAACGGGCCGCGCATCGATGTCACCCATCCGGGACAGATCGAGGTCGTCGCCTGTCCGGATGAGTGACGAAGAACACCGGTCCGCGTTGGTCCGGAAGGGGTCCGATCAGGCCTCGAGCAGGAGGTCGGTCGGCGCTTCCACCCGGCGCATCATCGAGTCCCTGAGCTTGTTCATCGCGCGCTGTTCAAGCTGGCGCACACGCTCCTTGGACACGCCGAGTTCGCGGCCGAGGTCCTCCAGCGTCACCGCCTCCTCGCGCAGGCGGCGCTGGCGGATGATGGTCTGCTCACGCGCGCTGAGCTCGCCCAGGGCTTCGGCCAGCCAGCGCGATCGCGCCTCGGAGTCGCGCAGCCCGATCACGACGTCTTCCGGGTTCGGGCGCTGGTCGGCGAGGAAGTCCTGCCACTCGTCCTCGCTCGATTCCGACAGACCGGCGTTCAGCGACTGGTCGCCGCCGGACAGGCGCATTTCCATGTCGCGGACCTCGTTGACGTCAACCGACAGTTCGGTCGCAATCTTGGTTCGACCTTCGTCATTCAGCCCTTCCTCACCCTGCGCTCCCTCGATCTTCGCGCGCAGACGGCGCAGGTTGAAGAACAGGGCCTTCTGGGCGGCGGTGGTGCCGGTACGCACGATCGACCAGTTGCGCAGGATGTAGTCCTGCATCGCCGACCGGATCCACCAGGTGGCGTAGGTCGAAAAGCGCACCTCGCGCGCCGGATCGAACCGGGCGGCGGCCTGCATCAGGCCGACATTGCCCTCCTGGATCAGGTCGCCCATGGGCAGGCCGTAGTTGCGAAAGCGCGAGGCGGTGGAAACGACGAGGCGGGCGTAGGAGCGCACCAGTTCGTGGAGGCTGCGTTCGCAGCCATCGTCCTTCCAGCGGCGGGCAAGATCGAATTCCCGCTCACGTTCCAGCAGCGGCTCGCGCATTGCCGCCTTGATGTAGGTGAGGTTCGCCTTCTGGGTGCTCGGATCGTCGATGTAGGCCATTTTTCGTCTCCCCCGACGCCGATGCGCGCTCTGGTCCGCATCGGCCGCGCCTTAACCGCGTAGATGGTGGGGATACGGCGTGCCATCGATGATGGATCAGACGGGATCGGCTATCGCGACGATGCCTCCAGGACATTAAGGACGCTGCCATCAGGCCCCAGACGGGCGGAAATCAGCGGGCCGCCGCGGCCGGCACCGGCGTCCAGCGACAAAGTGACCGAGGTCTCGACCAGTCCGCGCGCCTCCGGATCGAACCCGCGCACGACGCGGCTGAAGCCCTCATACGGTGCGGACAGGTGATCGAACTGGGTGGTCGGCCACCAGAAACGATCGCCCTGTTCGGCAAGGCCGCGTTCCGGATCCAAGCCGGCATGGACGAACAACAGCGCCCCGCCCCCTGCGTTGTCGTCCGCCGGCGACGGGTCGGTGTAGGCCGCCCGGCGCAACTGGGTCATCAGCTTCTCGTGGCCGGGGTAGCGGCGCACCGCCTCGCGCAGGTCGCGCGTCCACTTGCCGATGGCGATGACCCCCTCGCGCACGGCCAGATGGGCTTCCCTCAGATTGCCGCCGTAGGCGGCGACGGTCTCCCCGACCCCGTGGCTGGTCATCCATTCCAGCACTTCGCGGGGACTGGCGGCGAACTGCAGCTGGTGCAGCTTCTGCCACATCTCCTCCTGGGCGCCGCGCAAGTAGACGAAGTCGTCCGGCATCATCCCCGGCATCGACAGGAGCGCGCGGCGGAACGCCAGGATCTCGTCGAGCACCTGGATGGTGCCGGCACCCAGGCCGACCATGTTGCCGAGGTAGATCAGGCGCTCGCCCGGCCGGAAGCGCTGGCCGATGGCATCGTGCAACTGGCCGAGCGGTTCTGCGGCGCCGTGGATCGCCGGCACCAGCCAGATCGCACGGGGCCTTTTCAGGCGGGCGAAGCGTTCGTCAACGGTCATGGACGTCATGACCCCGTTACAAAGCAGAACCGCCGCGCCCTCGCAATCGGAGGTCGCGGCGGCCAGCAAACGGCATAGGGTCCGGATCGGGCGTCAGGCGGCCCGCATCAGCACCTGTTCCAGCTTTTCCGCAGCCTTGGTCTCGTCGATCTTCTCAACCGCGGCGACCTCGCGGGCGAGGCGCTCGAGTGCCGCCTGGTAAATCTGACGTTCGCTGTAGGACTGTTCCGGGCTTTCGGCATTGCGGCGCAGGTCGCGCAGAACCTCGGCAATCGCAACCGGATCGCCGGAGTTGATCTTGCCCTCGTATTCCTGGGCCCGGCGGCTCCACATGGTGCGCTTGATGCGCGCACGGCCGACCAGGGTCTCCATCGCGGACTTGAGCCGGTCCTTCGACGAGAGCCGGCGCAGGCCCGACGTCTTCGCCTTCGCCACCGGCACCTTCAGCTTCATGCGATCCTTTTCGAAGGAGATCGCATAGAGCGAGACGGTCTGACCGGCGACTTCCAGCGTTTCAATTCCGTCGACACGACCGACACCGTGCGCGGGGTAGACGACAAGGTCACCCGCCGCGAACTCAAGCTTCTGCGACATGCTGGTTGTCTCTCACTGAGTGTTGGGGCCAAAAACAAAAAAGCGCCACCCGTGATCAACGGATCGCGCCCCCTTCCTAGAGTCCCCCGCCCCTGGACATGGCCCAGGCGAAATCATGATGGCGGGAGCATTTAACGGTCACGGCTGATTCCCGTGTTGAAGAATTCCTTTAACCGAAGGACAAGTTAGCCTGTTTTTCGCTATGAACGCAAGGATTCGCTAACCTTCAGACGCTAATGGGAACGATTCGTTCGAGCGCAAGGGGCGATTTCGACATGGGCGTTCGCGCAATCGCGCAATGCTGCCCCGTTAGCGCGGGGCATGCAAACGACAAGCGGCCGACCGCAAGTTGGCCGGGCGCCGCCGGATGATCGCGAAACGCGAAAATCAGCCAGGATTAGAGCTAAAGTACTTCGCGTATTTCCCGGTTTCGTCCTTGAAGGAGTCGGCATCGGCCGGCGGATCCTTGCGCCGGGTGATGTTCGGCCACTCCTCGGAATACTGCCGGTTCATCTCCAGGAAGTCGTCGGCCTTCGGATCGCTGTCGGGCACGATCGCCTCGACCGGGCATTCCGGCTCGCACACACCGCAGTCGATGCATTCGTCAGGATGGATGACGAGCATGTTCTCGCCC
>CAYNIS010000060.1:11934-12630 GCA_964397055.1 uncultured Rhodospirillaceae bacterium
CGCCCTCGTAGAAACAATCCACGGGGCAGACCTCGACACAGTCGGTGTACTTGCACTTGATGCAGGATTCGGTAACCACGTAGGGCATGACGTGTCCTCGCTAGCGGGCCTCAGCAACGGGCTGACGGACCCCACAGATGCAGCCGGAAGCCAACCCGGCCACCTCAAATCTGGTCGCTATCACGGTGCTCAGGCCACCTCAACCCTTCCCGTCATGAGGAGATCGTCGCATGGCCTCGGCCCCCGGTTCGGCCGCCAACCGCCCCGCAGACGCAGCCGACGACGCCGATCGGCGGCTCCACGCGCCGGCGACGGAACGCAACCGCGACGCCATCCTGGCAACCCTGACGGAGATCGTGCCCGCTTCCGGGCTGGTGCTGGAGATTGCCAGCGGCAGCGGCCAGCATGCCGTGCATTTCGCCGCGCACCTGCCCGCTTTGACCTGGCAGCCGACCGACCTTTCCGCCGACGCGCTGTCCAGCATCGCCGCGTGGCGGCACCATGCCGCCCTCGCGAACATGCGCGAGCCGCTCCCCCTCGATGTCGAGGTCGAGCCGTGGCCGCTCGACCGGGCGGACGCCGTCTTCTGCGCCAACATGATCCATATCAGCCCGTGGTCTGCCGGGACCGCGCTGGTGCGGGGCGCCGGCCGCCTGCTGCCTGCGGGCGGGCCCCTGGTCCTCTACGGTCCGTTCC
>CAYNIS010000061.1:0-12629 GCA_964397055.1 uncultured Rhodospirillaceae bacterium
CGCGCAGATCGCAACCGCCGAAGTCGGCACGCGCGGCCTTGACGCCGATCAACTTCGCCTCGCGCAGGCTGGCGCCGTTCATCCGGGCGTGTTCGAGGTTGGCGCACCAGTGCTGGCGGGTCGGGCCGCCGGCCATCGGCAGCGGCGACAAATCCGCCTTGTCGAGGCGCGCGTGAGAAAGGCTCGCCCGGACCATCGCTATTCCGCGCATGTCCGCGCCCTCGAACCCCGCGCCACGGAGGTCGGCGATGGAAAAATCGGCCATCGCAAGGCGGGTGCCCGAGAAATCGGAGTTGCGCAGGATCGTGCGCGCCATCAGGGCGGCGGACAGATTGACGCTGGCCGCCCCGAGCCCGGCGAGATCGTAGCCGTTGAGGTCCGCCCGGCTGCCCGCCTCTCCGCCGGATGTGATCCAGGCCTGGTGGTTCGTCAGGATTTCAGCCCAGCGCGCGGCCGGATCGTCGCCAAGCGTCTGGGGCAGGATGGCGCCGGAGAGGTCTGCGACCGACAGGTCGCAATTGTCCATGATGGCGCCGGTGAGGACCGCCTGGTTGAGGGTGGCGCCGCTGAGCTCGACCCCGGTCAGGTCAGCGCCGTCGAGATGGGCGCCGGTCAGGTTGGCCTCGGTCATGTCGGCCTGGGTGAGGTCCGCGCCGGTCAGAATGACACCGGTGAGGTTGGCGCGCAGGAACTTGCAGCCGCGCAGGGTGGCGTCCGTCAGGTCGGTCTGGATGACGAAGGCGTTGGACAGCCGGCTGCCGGACAGATCCACACCGTGGCCGACGGCGACCGACATCTCCGCACTGCGCGGATCGTCGTAGACCATGGTCGAGATGCCGCCCTGGCGCGTCCAGCGGCCGATCATGCCCTCCCTCAGGTCGGTTTCGACCATCACCGCCCGACTGAGCACGGCGCCGCGCAGGCATGCGCCGCGGAGATCGGCGCGGGTCATCTCCGCGCGTTCCAGGTTGGCGAGGCGCAGGTCCGCGCCATAAAGGACG
Source organism: uncultured Rhodospirillaceae bacterium (assembly GCA_964397055.1). GTDB lineage: Bacteria > Pseudomonadota > Alphaproteobacteria > CAYNIS01 > CAYNIS01 > CAYNIS01. Next base: position 1,002 of record CAYNIS010000061.1, read on the forward strand.
ATTTCCTTCAGCTGGGCACGCTGGAAGCCGGTGGAGAACATGCGAGCGCCGCTCAGGTCCGCCTGCGACAGCTCGACGCCCGAAAGGTCCAGCTGGCTCAGGTCATGCATCTTCAAGACGGCACGCACGCCGCCGATCTTGCGCTTGACGAAATCGCTATGGCTGCGCAGCACCTTGTCGAGCGTGGTGCGCGCCATCCGCGGGAGCGATGGCGATCGGCCGGGTGTCTCCATGGGGTGTGACCTCCAGGGGAGACCTATACCACAGTATGCATTGCCGGATCATGTCGTGAAGCGTAACCCTTGGAGGGTAAGGACAGGCGCGGCCCGCTTTCAAAGGCATGCCGACAGGTTCGATACTGCACGCCGAGGTTTTACATAAAATGCGATCTGTTCTACCTTTCGTTGACATCTTTTGCCATGCGCGCTAGTTTCTGAAGTAAGCGCCTGCAAAGCGGGTCGCGCCGATCTTTGACGAGGGAAGACGACAATGGTCAACTCGATCAACACCAACATTGGCGCGCAGATTGCGCTCCAGAACCTCAACTCCACCAATCGAGAGTTGGCCTCCGTCCAGAAGCGGATCTCGACCGGCCTGAACGTCGCTGACGCGCGCGACAACGGCGCTGCCTTCGCCGTTGCCCAAGGGCTGCGCTCCGACATCAAGGCGCTGGGCGCCGTCAACTCTCAGCTTGGTGTCGCCTCCGGCGCGCTCGACGTCGCGATCGCCGGTGCGACCAACGTTTCCAACCAGCTTGGAGAGGTTCGGGAGGTGCTGGTGCGCCTCGCCGACGAAAATCTCGATGCCGACCAGCGTGCCCGGTACGGCGAGGACTATTCGCGGCTGAAGACCGAGATCACAGCCCAGATCAATGCCTCGCAGTACAATGGCCAGACGCTGATCGCCTCGGGCGCGTCGAACATCAACGTCATCGCCGACGTCAACGGCAACCAGATTTCGCTCTTGGCCCAGGACCTCGCGTCCGGCGTTGTCGCCCAGCTGACCGCGGCGACGAACGCGGCGGCGGCACAGGCGCTCCTGACCGCCGGTGGCGGTTTCGGCAGCGCTGAGTCGGCGATCGGCACGGCGCTGAACAGCCTGGCCGGCGACGCGCGCCGGATCGAGGGGCAGCAGATCTTCAATTCGGCCCTGATCGACGCGACCGAGGTCGGCCTGGGGTCGATCGTCGATGCCGACCTTGCCAAGGAAAGCGCGCGCCTCCAAGCGCTGCAGATCAAGCAGCAGCTTGGCTCGCAGTCGCTCGGCATCGCCAACCAGGCACCGCAGATCCTGCTCAGCCTGTTCCAGTAGGCGACGCTCTTGCCCGTCTTCGCGGCGGTCGCTTGAGGCGGCCACGATGGCGGACAGGTTGTCGGCAGCGGCCTTGTCGGCCGAGGCCGGTTTCAGGGAATGTTAGCTTTTCGCCAGGATGCTGGCAGACTACCGGATGGGCGCGGCCGTGGAGTTCTCTACTCGTAAGGGTTTTGTCTCGACGGGTCCGCGTTCTACTTTTTGTTGACAAGGGATGCTGAGCGCTATACGATCTTATATAGTGCCTGCAAAGCGGGTGTATCCAATCTTTGACGAGGGAAGACGACAATGGTCAACTCGATCAACACGAATATCGGCGCGCAGATTGCGCTCCAGAACCTCAACGCCACCAACCGCGAACTGGCTACCGTCCAGAAGCGGATTTCGACCGGCCTGAACGTCGCCGACGCGCGCGACAACGGGGCGGCTTTCGCCGTTGCCCAGGGGCTTCGGTCGGACGTGCAGGCGCTGGGTGCCGTCAACTCGCAGCTCGGTGTCGCCTCCGGCGCGCTCGACGTCGCGATCGCCGGTGCGACCAACGTTTCCAATCAGTTGGGTGAGGTTCGGGAGGTGCTGGTGCGCCTCGCCGACGAAAACCTCGATACCGATCAGCGCGCCCGGTACCAGGAAGACTATGCGCGGCTGAAGACCGAAATCACCGCCCAGATCAATGCGTCCCAGTACAACGGCCAGACGCTGATCGGCTCGGGTGCGTCGAACATCAACGTCATCGGCGACGTCAATGGCGGTCAGATCTCGCTGGTCGCCCAGGACCTCGCCTCCGGTGTCGCTGCCGCCCTGACGTCGGTGGCCAGCGCGACCGCGGCCCAGGCGCTTCTGACCGGCGGTTTCGTCAGCGCTGAAACGGCTGTCGGCACCGCGCTCAACAGCCTCGCCGGTGATGCCCGCCGGATCGAAGGTCAGCAGATCTTCAATTCGGCCCTGATCGACGCCACTGAGGTCGGCCTGGGCTCGCTTGTCGACGCCGACCTTGCGAAGGAAAGCGCGCGCCTGCAGTCGCTGCAGATCAAGCAGCAGCTTGGCTCGCAGTCGCTCGGCATCGCTAACCAGGCGCCGCAGATTCTGCTCAGCCTGTTCCGGTAATCAACCCGGCCAGGGTGGCGGATAGTATCGGACGGCCGGTCTCGCGCATGCGCGGGGTCGGTCGTTTTCGATCCGCCGTCCGCCACGAGCGGTTGCCCCCGCGTGTCCGGGGTCCTTCACCGGTGCCCGTCATCGCGGCTTTGGCATCTCTCCACGTCGTTTGGCGGCATCTGGTCGCAACACGCCTCTCGACCAGGATTCCGCGCCGTGGCAGGGTGGCTTTCCAGGCATAACCCGCGATCGCGCGAGGGGAGGACTGTTCGTCATGAGTCAGGCCCGCGGATATCAGGCTTACCGGGCGGCACCCCAGTCGCCGCGCCAGGTCGAAGCGGCGGTTCTGATGCGGGTCACGCGCGCGATGAAGGAAGCGCGCGATACCGGTGACCGCATTGCCCTGATCCGGGCGGCGACCGACAACAAGGTGTTGTGGATCACGCTGATCACCGACCTCCTGTCGGAGGGCAACCAGCTGCCGGAAGGCCTGCGCGCCGAACTCGTGCAGGTTGGCCAGACGATCATCAAGGAGGTCAGCGACAACGTGAAGGGTGACCTTGACGTCGACTTCCTGATCGAAATCAACACCGCGATCATCGAGGGTCTTCAGGGGCGCGCCGGTGGCGATGCCGCGGGTCCGCCGGCACAGGCGGCCAGCGTCCTGCCGGGGGATGCCGTCTGATCGCGAAGGATCGCCGGCCGGGCATCTTGGCCTTGCTTCGCGCCGCTTATCCGATTGGTTCGGAGGGTTAGATCATGGGCCTGGGTGCAGTCGGCGGGTCGGCCCTCGCCAGTTTCGAGCTCGAAAAGCAGATCGGCGACCGCCGGTTCGAGGATTTCAAGAAGTCGCCGCTGGTTCAGCGCGAGCTGGAAGCGTTCGACAAGTCCATCGCCAAGCTCACCTCGACCGACAATTTCTACAAGGATCGCCGTCTGGTCAGCTTCGTCACGCAAGCCTTCGGCAAACCTGACGAGGCACAGTTCATCGGCCGCCTTCGAGCCGTTCTGAGCGAGCCCGTGGACCAGGACGACGCGCTGATGTACCGGCTGAACGACCGCCGGTTCGAAGAGATGGCGCGCACGCTGCAATTCGCCGAATCCGGTCTCGACCAGTTGCAGGACCCGCAGGTTCAAGCGCAGCTCAAGGAAAGCTACCTCGAATACGCGTACGAGCAGGAGATCGCCGCCGAGAATCCGGCGATCGCCAACGCTCTCTATTTCGAGCGCAATGCTGGAAAGATCACCGACTACTTCGAGGCTCTGGGCGACCAGACGATCCGCAACGTCTTTCAGACTGTCTTCGGCCTGCCCGATCAGCTGGCCCTGCAGTCGCTGACGTCCCAGCGTGAGGCGTTCGCGTCCCGCTTCGATCTCGAAGACCTGCAAGACCCGAAATACATCCAGAAGACCGTGCGCCAGTACCTCGCGACGGTCGATATCAACAACGGTCCGGCCACGTCCGGGAATGCCTGGCAACTGCAGCTGTTCCCCAACAGCGGCGGCGGGATCAACCTGATCGTCTGACCGCCCGACGGCCTGATCGCTTCTTCATCCCGCGCGGCCGTGCGCTGTCGCCGGTGGTGACGGAGACTGGGCGTGACGGAGACTGGGCGTGACGGAGACCGGGCGTCGGCTGCGCGTCCGGGACGCCGATGCCGGTTCATGCGTATCCAAGTGATCCCCCCGCTTTGTTGTCGACCCGAAAGGCACTCCCCATGACTGACGAGGGGCCCGCACCCGACACGGAGACCGTCGCCGCGGCCGACGCCGGTAAGGTCCAGGCGCTGATCAACTATGCGAATTCACGCCTGGCCGTCGGTGACCGCGCGGATGCGCTCAGCCAGCTCGAACTCGCGGTGGAGGTCTACGGACCGTCGCCCGACGCCACGCTGGCGCTGGTCGGGCTGTGGCGCCAGACCGGCGAGTTCGAGCGGGCCCGCGATCTGGTCAACCGGGCGATCGAGACCGAAACGACACCGAACGCCGGTCTCTACAAGGCGCTTGCCGCGCTGGAGAAAGACCTCGGCCGGACGGGTGATGCGATCCTCGCCCTGTCGGAAGCGGTCGTCATCGATCCGATCGACGATGTGGCGGTCAACACGCTCGGGCAGTTCCTGATGGAGATCGGCCGGGTCGACGAAGCCGCGGCCTGCTTCGGCGATGCCGCCAACCTCGCCCAGGAAGGCGGCGGATCGAACCAGATCGACTATCTGATGAACCTCGCCCACGCCTTCGTCGAACTCGGCAGGCATGAGCCGGCGGAGGAAATCTACCGGGCGATCATCGAGGCCGTGCCGCTCCGGGCGGACGCCTATCTCAACCTCGCCGGCATGCTGACGAACACCGCCCGCTATGACGAGGCGGAGGCGATGGTCGATCAGGCGATGGCGCTCGGCTTCGACCACGCGCGCTTCCATCTCGTCCGCGGCACCATTCACTTCCGGCGCCGCGACTGGCCGAAGGCCGAAGCGTCCCTGGCCAAGGTCGTCGAACTGAACCCGTCCGACGACTACGCCCGCCACCTGCTGAACGCGATCCGCGGGCGCACCTCCGAAGCGGCACCCACGGCCTACCTGACCCAGGTCTTCGACGACTACGCCGGTCGGTTCGAGGATCACCTGATCAACCAGCTGCATTACAAGGCGCCGGGGTTGATCCTCGGTCTCGTCGACAGGCTGCGCCCGGGCCGGCAGTTCAACTCGATCCTGGATCTCGGCTGCGGCACCGGCCTCATGGGCATCACCCTCTTCGACCGGACGGAATTCCTGAAGGGCATCGACATCTCGGCGAAGATGATCGACCAGGCGCGTGCCAAGCAGATCTACCAGGAACTGGTGGTCGCCGATCTCCTCGACGTGTTGAAGACCGATGCGCGCGCCTACGACCTGATCGTCGCCGCCGATGTCTTCACCTATATCGGCAACCTGCGCCCGGCCCTGCAGGCGGCGAAGGCGCGCCTTGCCCCAGGCGGGCTGATGGTGTTCAGCGCCGAGGCGATCACGGAGGGCCGCGAGGACGATTACGCGCTGAGCGAGACCGGGCGCTATCTCCATCGCCGTGACCATCTCGAAACCCTGACCGGGGAGACCGGGTACAGGATCGTGGAGATCCTTGATACGACGCTACGGCTTCAGGACGATCAGCCGGTCAACGGCTACGTCGTGGCCCTGGAACGAGCTGGCTGAGCCCACATCCGGCTTCCGCGCGGAAGACCGCGACGCGGCTGGCATGGCGAGCCCCATGGGGTGAGTCGGACGTTCGCTGGGGGGCAGCGGCCAGCTGTGCTGAGCCTGAGAACTGCAACAAGCCAGAGTCTACGGGCGATGCCTTGGCTCCGACCCGCGCCGGGGCGTAGGTGAAGACAGGGTCGCGAACACCAGAGCGAAGCCGCGAGAGCCATGAACGACAGCGCACTCAGCCGAGCCAAGGCTCTCCATCGCGCCGGCAACTTCGCCGCGGCCGAACCGCTCTATCGGGAGCTTTGCGCGGCCGAGCCGGACAACGGCGTGGTTCACCAGCTTTTGGGCATGGTGCTGGTCGCCAAGGGCGACCTGATCGGGGCGGAGACGGCCTACACCATGGCCTCCCATCTGACCCCGGACGATGCGATTCTCCACGCAAACCTCGCCGATGTGCTGCAGCGCAACCGCAAGCTGCCCGAGGCGCTGGCCGCCATCGACCGGGCGACCGCCCTTGCCCCGGACATGGCCGCCGTCTGGTTCAACCGGGCGACGATCCTGGAGGATCTGGGGCGGCTCGAGGCCGCGGTCGACAGCCTGGATCGGGTCCTGTCGCTCGACGCGAACCACGCCGACGCGCTGTTCAACCGCGGGCTGATCGGGCGCCGGCTCGGCGATCTGAAGATCGCCCTCGAAAGCTTCGACCGGGTGATCGAGATCGATCCGCGCCGCGCCTCCGCCTGGTCGACCCGGGCCGAGATTCGCCTCAATACCGGCAATATGGCGGGCGGATTCACGGATATCGAAACCGCGCTGGCATTGAAGCCCGACAGCGAGCGCTATCGCTTCGCCTATGGGCTTTTCCTTGCCCAGATGGATCGCGTCGACGAGGCGGAGGCGCTCGTCGACAGCCTCCAGGACGAAGCCTACCGCCTCGCCCTTCTCGGCATGATCGCACGCGAAAGCGGTGACCTCGCCACTGCGGCGATGCGCCTCGCCCAGGCCTGTGCGGCCGCGCCGACGGAAACCGAACTCCTCAACATCTGCGCGGTCTCTCTGTTCGGGCTCCGGCGGTTGCCGGAGGCCATCGGCGTCTTCAAGCAGATCGTCGAGATCGACCCCGGCCATGTCGTCGCCTGGACCAATCTCGGTGCGGCCTACAACCAGGCGGATCAGCATGAAGAGGCGTTGGAGGCCCTGGAACGGGCGGTCGCCGTCAATCCCCGCGACGGCGCGGCGTGGACCAATCTGGGCGTGGCCTTGACCGAGCTCGGCCGCGTGTCGGAGGCGGTGGTCGCCCATGAACGCGCACTCCAGGTGATGCCGTTCATGCCCAATGCGTGGAACAACTACGGCTATGCCCTGCAGCGCCTGGACCGCCACAGAGAGGCGATCGAGGCGATGCGCCGGTCGGTCGAGCTGTATGAGGGCAACCCGACGATCTCCTCCAACATCCTGATGGCCCTGCACTACATCCACGACTGTCCGGCCGAGGACATCTTCGAGGAGCACCTGGACTGGGACCGGCGCTATGCCCAGCCGCTCCGCCCGGCCGTGGAAGCGCACAACAACGACCCGGACCCGGATCGGCGCCTGAACATCGGCATGATTTCCGGCAGCTTCCTGCGCCATCCGGTCAGCTACCTGACCCTGCCGTTCATCGAGAGCTACGACCACGACGCGCTTTCGATCACGGCCTACATGACCAGCCATCGGCGAAGCGACCTGACCGAGCGCATCCAGACGGCGCTCGACGAATGGATGGTCGTGGCCGGGCTGCCGGACGATGACATCGCACGGATGATCAAGCAGGACGGCATCGACATCCTGATCGACCTGTCCGGCCACTCCGCCGACAATCGTCTCCTCGTCCTCGCGCGCCGGCCGGCGCCGATCCAGATCAAATGGGTTGGCGGCCTGTTCAACACGACCGGGATCAAGGCCGTCGACTATCTGATCACGGACGCCCTCGAATCTCCGCCGGGCAGCGAACCGTTCTATGTCGAGGAGCTCTTGCGCCTGCCGGACGGCTATATCGTCTATGAGCCGCCGCACTATGCGCCGGACGTCGGCCCCCTGCCTGCCCTCGCCAACGGGCACGTCACCTTCGCCTGCTTCAACAACTCGCTGAAGTTGAACCCGCCGCTTCTGGGGCTGTGGGCGCGAATCATGAACGCCGTGCCGAACTCCCGGCTGCTTCTGAAATTCCGGCCGTTGCGGGACGAGGAGGCGAAGCGCCGGTTCCGGCGCGTGTTCGAGGAGGTCGGCGGCGACCCGTCACGCGTCGATTTCGAGGGGCACTCGCCGCATTCCGAACTGATGGCGACCTACAACCGCGTCGACATAGCCCTCGACTGTCACCCCTATTCCGGCGGCCTCACCACCGTCGAAGCCTTGTGGATGGGGGTTCCGGTGGTGACCATGCCGGGCCCGACCTTCGCCGGCCGGCATTCCGCCACCCATCTCAACAATGCCGGGCTTGCCGACTGGATCGCCGACGGTCCGGATGCCTACGTCGCGCGCGCCGTGGCCGCGGCGAGCGATCTGCCGGCCCTCGCCGAGCTGCGCGGACGCCTGCGCCCGCAGATGGCGGCGAGCCCGCTCTGTGACGGCCCGCGCTTCGCCCGCAATCTAGAAGCCGCCTTGCGTGGGGTCTGGCAGCGCTGGTGCGATCAGCGAAAGACCGCCTGACGATCAGGCGCGGCCGACCTCCCGGATCGCTTTCACGCGGATCAGGAACGCGATGACGGCCAGGGCCGGCAGCCCGGCGACGATGGTGGCAAGGAAGAACACCTGCCATCCCAGGACATCGGCGAGCCGGCCGCTGACCGCCCCGAAAAGGTCGCGGCCGAGGCCGGTGAACGAGGTCAGGAGCGCATACTGGGTACCGGCATAGCCCTGCGCGCACAGGCTGGAGATGAAGCCGACGAACGCCGCGGTACCGATGCCGGAGGTGAAATTCTCGACCGCGATCACGCCGGCGAGAAGGAGAGTGTCGCGGCCGGTGGCGGCGAGGGCGATGTAGGCGAGGTTGGAGGCGAGCTGACTGACGCCGCCGACGACCAGCGTGGTGGCGAGGCCGAAGCGGGCGACGAGGAAGCCGCCGACGACACTTCCGGTGATCGTGGCGGCGAGGCCGAACCCCTGGGCGATCGCCGCGATCTCCCCCTTCGTGAAGCCGAGATCGCGGTAGAGCGCCGGGGCCATAGTACCCAGGAGAACGTCGCCGAACTTGAACGAGACGATGACGACCAGCAGCAGCGGCCACCAGGGATGGTCGGTGGCGAACCGCCGGAACGGCGCGATGACCAGATCCGCCGCGACCAGGGCGAACCTGCCGCCGGCATCGGCCGCGGCGGCGCGAGCGTCCGCCGGAGGTTCCGGGCCGAGCGCGATCGCCGTCATCCCGATCATGACCAACGACGCCATCACGAAGTAGGTGGTGGTCCAGTCGGTGAACTCGGCGAGCGCCAGCGCGCCCGCCCCCGACATCAGGAAACCGAGCCGCCAGCCGTTGACCGCCGCGGCGACCCCGGCCCCTTGCAGCTTGGGCTCCAGGATCTCGATCCGGTAGGCGTCGATGACGATATCCTGGCACGCCGAGCACAGCGCGACCGTGACCGCCGCGATGACGACGGTCGAGAGCGCGCCTGCGGGGTCCGCCATGCCGAGGCCGAGGATGGCGGCGCCGAGACAGATCTGGGTCGCGATCGCCCAGCCCCGCCGTTGCCCCAGAAGGCGGGTCAGGCCGGGCAGCGGCAAACGGTCGATGAATGGCGCGAACAGGAACTTGATCGAGAACGGCAGCCCGGTCAGGGCGAAAAGGCCGATCGTCGTCAGGTCGATGCCGGCCTCGCGCATGCGCACGGTCAGCGTCGTGCCGATCAGGGCGGCGGGCAGGCCGCTGGAGAAGCTGAGCGCGAGGACCAGCCAGATCCGTCGGTCGAAATAGGCCTCCGCCCCGCGCGGCACGAAGCCGGGCCGGCGCGTGGCGGCAGCGGCGTCGATTGCGCCGGCTTCGGCTTCGGCGCTATTGTCCGGCGGCGCATCAGACATGGCGTCGGCCACCGGTTGCGGTTCCGGACCCGATGCCCCGATCAGGCCCGCTGACGGCTCCCATGACCGATCCCATACTGCTTCTCACACGCCCGGAATTGCGGGCATTGCTCGCCTTCTGGCGCGAACGGGCCGGCGGGGGCGACGTGCCGCTGGCCCAGGACATGGAACCGGCCGACCTCAGAACCTGGCTCGACCATCTGGTGGTCATGGATGTCGTCCCCCGGGGTGGCGGCTACGCCTATTCCTACTACGGCAAGTCCTTTGCCGAGAGTTTCGGCGAAAACCGCATCGGCCAGAAGCTGGAACGCCTGCCGCCCGAACAGCAAGCGCTTCTGCAGGAGGAGTATGAGCGGGTGCGCGCCGGCCGGGCTCCGGTCAGCCGGGTCTACCGCGCCGATTTCGACGGGGTCGAGCAGACCTGGGAGCGCCTCGTCCTGCCGCTCTCGACCGACGGCGAAACCGTCGACAAGCTCCTGGTCGCAGCCTACACGGCCGGCAGCGCCGATGCCGCGGCGGCCAATCCCGACGCGTCGTAACGGCGATCCGATGACCTCTGCCCCCTCGCCTTATCGCCCCGCCCATGCCGAGCGGACCTCGATCCTGACCGCCGACGAATTCAACGTCTGGTGCGCCTTGAACTCCATGCCGTTCAACCTGGTCCGCCAGCGCTGGCCCGACGGTCTGGTTGAATGGGACCTGGAGTTCTGCCCGGGCACGGAACAGGCGGTGACGGTCTATGGCACCGGGCAGCAGGACGAAGCGCTGGCGGTAGGCGCTGCCTTCGCCTTCATCGCCGGGGCGGAATGGGCCGGCATCGAATGGCTGCCGGGCGAGGGCGAGGACGAGGCGCCGACCGCTGCCCGTGCCGACGGCACGCTGCCGGCCCCGGCGGTGTTCGAGCGTGGCTATGCCCTGGAGGCCGACGCGGCCCTTGCTGGGGAAGGCCCTGCCGGGGACGGGGACGATCTGGCCGAGACCCTGGCGGCCGGGCGCGACACCGATGACGACGACCTGATCGAGGATGAAGACGATCGCGCGAACGCGGAGGAGGCGGAGGACGTGGAGGACGCAGCCGGGCCCGGCTACGCCCTGCCGCCGGTCACGCTGTTGCAGGCCGCCCCGCAGCGCGAGGATCCGGACCTCGACGAGATTGAGCTTGCCGAAAAGGCCCGCATGCTGGAGACCGTGCTCCGCAACTTCCGCGTGCGCGGCGAGATCATGGAGGTCAAGCCCGGCCCGGTCGTGACCTTGTTCGAGCTCGAGCCCGCCCCCGGCACCAAGTCCTCCACCGTCATCAACCTGACCGAGGACATCGCCCGTTCGATGAGCGCGGTCACCGCCCGTATCGCGATCGTTCCCGGCCGCAGCGTGATCGGGGTCGAACTGCCGAACCCGGTCCGGCAGATGGTCTATCTGCGCGAGATGCTGGAGACGGAGGCGTTTCGCGCCGCCCATGGCCGCCTGCCGATCGTCCTCGGCAAGGACATCGGCGGCGAACCGGTGATCGCCGATCTCGCGCGTATGCCGCACCTGCTGATCGCGGGCACCACCGGTTCCGGCAAATCGGTCGGCATCAACGTCATGATCCTGTCGCTGCTGTACCGCATGACGCCGGATCGCTGCCGCTTCATCATGGTCGACCCGAAGATGCTGGAGCTGTCGATCTATGCCGACATCCCGCATCTCCTGACACCGGTCGTCACTGACCCGAAGAAGGCGGTCGTCGCCCTGCGCTGGGCGGTGCGGGAGATGGAAGTGCGGTATGAGGCGATGGCCCGCCTCGGCGTGCGCAACATCGAAAGCTACAACGCCCGGATCGAAGAGATCCTCAGCCGGGGCGAGAGCCTGACCCGGCGCGTCCAGGTCGGCTTCGACCGGGACACGAGGGAACCGGCCTACGAGGATCAGGAGGTGGCGCCGGAGCGCCTGCCCTACATCGTCGTCGTGGTCGACGAATTCGCCGACCTGATGCTGGTCGCGG
>CAYNIS010000062.1:0-4792 GCA_964397055.1 uncultured Rhodospirillaceae bacterium
GTGATCGCAAGCGGGCCGCGCCCGGCCGCCCGGGCCGCCATGACGAATGGCCGCTGCCACACACTCAAGGCCGCCCCCCGCGTCAGCCGCGCGAACACCGGCACGTTGAACAGACCGATGGCGAGGATCGAGTTGACCGCCCCGGGTCCGAACAGGGCGGTGATCATGACCGCGGTCAGGAGCGCCGGAAAGGCGAAGGCGAAATCGGTCAGCCGCATCACCCCATCGTCGACGAGACCGCCGCGCGCGGCGGCGAGGGCGCCGAGCGGAACCCCGGCGCCAAGACCGATGGCGACCGCAACCACCGCGACCAGGCCGGAGTTGAAGGCCCCGCCCATGACCATGGAGACGAGATCGCGGCCGAACTGATCGGTGCCGAGGAAGAGCGGTGTCGTCCACGGCCAGGCCGGCGGCTTCAGGCGGCGCGCAATCGGCGCGATGTCGACCGGTTCAGGTGTCCAGACAAGGGAGACGAGCGCGACCAGCACGAACAGGCCGGTCAGGACCAGCCCGGCCATGAAGCTCGGGTTGCGCGGGCCGCGCTCCAGGATCTCCAGGAACAGCTCACGCATGGGCGAGGCCGGCCCGGAGCCGCGGGTCGATGGCGAGGTAGAGGAGATCTACCAAGAAATTGACCAGGACGACGCTGGCGGCGACCAGGACCACCACCGCCTGCACGACGACCAGGTCGCGCTGGCTGATCGCCTGGAACAGAAGCCGGCCGAGCCCGGGCAGGTAGAACACCTGCTCGATCACGATGGTGCCGGCGATCAGGAACGCGAACTGCAGGCCCATCAGGGTGACCACGGGGATCAGCGCGTTCACGACCGCATGGCGCCACAGGGCCGCGGTGCGCGTCAGGCCCTTGGCGCGGGCGGTGCGGACATAATCCTCCTCCAGCGTGTCGATCACGGCGGAGCGCGTGACACGGGCCAGGATCGCGGCCTGCGGCAGCGCCAGCGCCAGCGCCGGCAGCAGAAGCGCATTGAGCGCGACGCCGACCCCGGCCTCCCAGCCCGGGAAGCCGCCGGCGGGGAACCAAGGCAGGGCGACCGCGAAGGCCAGCACCAGCATCATCGCGAACCAGAAATTGGGCACGGCAACGCCGAGCTGGGTCGCCCCCATGACCGCGAGGTCGGCCGACCGCCCCCGCTCCGCCGCCGCGATGACGCCCATCGGCAGGGCGACGGCGACCGACAGTCCCATCGCCAGGATCGCCAGCGGCACGGTGATCACCAGGCGCTCGGCGATCAGGGCGGCAACCGGCCGGCCATAGGTGTAGCTCGCCCCCATGTCGCCGACCAGGAAGCCCCCGGCCCAGGCGAAGTAGCGGACCACGGCCGGGCGATCGAGGCCGAGTTCGGCGCGCAGGGCGGCCAGCGTGTCCTCCCGCGCCCCGGTGCCGAGGATGATCGCGGCCGGGTCGCCGGGCAGCACGTCCATCACCAGGAAAACGACGACGGAGGTCGCGATCAGGGTGACGACGAGCCCGATCAACCGGCTGGTGAGCAGACGCGCCATGACCGGCCGGAAAACGCGGCCGTCAGTTCCAGCTGAGCTCGGTCAGCGGCAGCCCCGGATGCGGCGAGTTCTCCCACATGCCCTGCAAGCCGGCCTTGCGCACGCCGAGCAGCGGCAGCTGGAAGAGGAAGCCGTTGACCGCATCCTGGGCCAGCTTGCGCTGGGCGCGGGCAAGCAGGCGGGTGCGGGCGGCCTCGTCGACGGTGCGGTTGAGGTCCTGGATGATCTCCTGGAACGCCATGTCGTCGTAGCCGAAATAATAGTCCGGATTGGCGTAGATCCCGATGTCGCCGGGTTCGACATGGCTGACGATGGTCATGTCGAAGTCATGGCCGGTGAACACCTGTTCCAGCCATTGCGCCCACTCGACCGGCACGATCTCGAGCTCGATACCGACCTCGCGCAACTGGGCGGCGATGATTTCCCCGCCGCGGCGGGCATAGGACGGCGGCGGCAGCTTGATGACGGCGGAGAACCCGTCCGGGTAGCCCGCCTCCGCCAACAGCGCGCGGGCCGCGTCGGGATCGTGCGGCACCTCCCCGGTCAGGTCGACATAGGCCGGGTTGTGCGGCGGGAAGTGGCTGCCAATCGGGGTCGCGAACCCGTCCATCGCGCCGAGGATCAGGGCATCGCGGTCGATCGCGTGCTGGATCGCCCGGCGTACGCGGACATCGGACAGGGGCTCGCGCCGGTGGTTGAGGGTCAGGATCGTTTCCCCCTCGGTCGAGCCGACCTGGACGACGAAGCGCGGGTCAGCCTCGAACTGGGCCAGCGCCTCCGGCGCCGGGAACGCCGGATAGGCGTCGAGGTCGCCGGCCATCATCGCCGGGACGGCGGCGGCGGGATCGGGGACGATGCGGAACGTCGCCTCGCGGATCGCCGGCGCCTCGCCGCGCCAGTCGTCACGGGCCGCAAGCGTGATCGACGCACCGGAGACCCAGCGTTCCAGCCGGTAGGGGCCGGTGCCGACCGGCTGTTCCTTGTTGGTCTCGGCACTTTCCGGGGCGACGATCACCGCATCCCCCTGGGCGAGGTTGAAGAGGAAGCCGCCGACCGGCTCCTTCAGGGTGATGACGACCAGGTCGTCAGCCTCTGCCATCACGTTGTCGATCGGCTCGAACAGGGCCTTCTGGGCGTTGACGCTGTCTTCCCCGCGCGCCCGGTCGAAGGCGAAGACGACGTCCGACGCCTCGAAACCGGTGCCGTCGGAGAAGGTGGCCCCCTCGACCAGGTCGAAGCGCAGGATCAGGCCGTCGTCGGAAACCTCCCATCCGGTGGCGAGCCCTGGCTGGACGCCGCCGTTGCGGTCGAGGCGCGTCAGCCCCTCGAACACGTTCTGGTAGGTCACGCTGTCGATCGCGGCCGCCGCCCCGGCGGTCGGGTCGAGATGCGGCGGTTCCAACTGCATGCCGACGGTGAGCGTGTCCCGGGCGGCGACAGGGGCCGCGGTCGGGGCTGCGAGGACAACCAGCAAACCGGCGGCGGCCGCCGCGTTCTCGATACGCATGACAGGTTCCTCCCTGGCGATCGGCGTTTCACCTTGTGCGGGGAGTATCACGGGCCGGCTCAGGTGCTGCAATGGCTGGTGCTTAACAGCCGTCTGGGGCGCGTGCTAGCGTCCGCGCGGTCGGGTGAGGATCACGGGTGACCATGCGGGTCCAGGGCCGCGGGGCCATGCCGTTGCGACCATTCCGCCGCGACCAACTCGCCGCCACCAGTTCGGGGGACAACGCCATGTCAGACACGCAATCTTCCGGGTCGGTCGGCTTCTGGTACGACACCGACAAGGCGAGCGGCGCCAAGGGCGGCGACAGCGACATCGACTCGCTGGTGCAGTCGGTCGCCGGCAATCTCAAGGAACGGCGCTTCGCCCCGGACGAGGTGATCTTTTCCGAGGGCGAACCCGGGGACGCCGCCTATGTCATCCAGTCGGGCGTGGTCCAGGTCCTCTCCACCGGCCCGGACGGTTCCGGCGTCATCCTCTCGGTCCTGAAACCCGGGGCGATGTTCGGGGAGATGGCCCTGATCAGCGGCAACCGTCGGTCCGCCACGGTCAAGGCGTTCGAGGAGACGACCTGCTACGTGATCGAGAAGGCGCAGTTCGACCGCATGATGGAGGGCATCGATCCCTGGACCCGGTCGCTGATCACCCTCCTGGTGTGGAAACTGCGCTCGATCAGCCGGCTGATGGCACTCAACACCGTTCAGTACTGACCGCACCTACGGCCAGACCTCCGCCGCGGCGGCAATCGCCCGGACGGCGGCAAGCGCCATCGCCGGCCGATGGCGCTCCGGCACCTGCTCGATCATCGCCGGCAGCAGGCTGAGGACCTGGGATCGGCGCGCCCCATCCAAGCCCGTCAACACCGTGTCGACATAGAGCGCCGCCTCCGCCGCCACGACATGGCGGGCAACCTGCCGCAGGCCGATGACGCGGGCCGTCGGCGGCGTGATGGCGGCGATATCGGCGAGGAGGCCCTGGCGCTCTTCGGCCGTTGCCATGCGGTAGAGCCGGACCAGGACCGCCGCCCGCGCCCACGGGTCGGCAATCTGCCGCATCAGCCGTATCGCCTCTGCCCGCGCCGGCCCGAACAGCTTCGCGACAAGGGCGGCGAGCAGGTTGCCGCGGACGTCTTCGGGCAGCCGCGGGTCGCGGCCGAGTTCAAGAAGGGGCACCGCCTCCTTCTGGACCGCCGCAGGTGCGACGCGCGGCACCAGGACCGCCAGGGTCACCGCACGGTCGGTCAGGTTCGGGAACCGCTCGACCAGGCGCATCAGGTCCGGACCGGCATCGACCTGGGTTGCCAGGCTGGCCATCAACCCCTGGCGGAGGCCCTCGTCAGTGACCGCCGGGCTCGACACCAGGGCCGAGCGGGCAAGGGCGGAACGCTGACCGGGAGCCGCGGCCCGCGCGACGGAGGCCAGCGCCTCGGCCCGCGGCCATCCCTGGGGCAGTTCGCGCGACCGTTCGGCGGCGGCGGCGATCAGGTGATCGTCACGCGCCTTGGCCGCGGCCTGGCGAACGGCGAGGAGGGCCTGGGCCGCGGACCACGGGTCGGGGCTGCCCTCCGCGATCTCGATCGCGCGCGGCAGATCATCGGCGGCAAGATGCGGGGCGATTGCGGACAGCAAGCTGGTCCGTCGATCGCCGTCGCCGATCGCGGCAATGGCGTCGAGGGTGGACGCGACGGTCTCCCGTGCCCTGGCGCCGACGGTCGAGGCCGCGGCGACGATGGGCGCATCGGCGCGCGCGGCAGGGGCGAAGGCGAGG
>CAYNIS010000062.1:4802-12231 GCA_964397055.1 uncultured Rhodospirillaceae bacterium
CCTCGATCTTCCGCGCGATAGCGAGGGCCGCGTCGAGGGCCGGTCCGGTGCCCCCCGACTCGAGGCTCGCCAGACGGATCAGCGCACCTGCCGAGGCCGCGGGGCTGTCGATAGCATGGGCCACGGAACGGGCCCGCCGCAGCAGGTCACCGCGTGCCTCCGGGGCCGCACGCTCGATCGCGCGGATCAGGACGTCGCTCTGGACGACGGCATCGCCGAGCCCGTCCGACAGATCGGCGATGCGCGCCGCGGCCGCCGGATCGGCAAACGCCAAGAGCGCACTCAGGCTTTCGCCCTGGGTCGCGGGATCGGCGATCCTGACCGCGGCGGCAATGGCATCGTCCATCACGGCCGCGCGGAGCAACCGCGGCGCGGAGGCCGCGATCCGGGTCAGAAGGTCGGCCCGGGCAGTGGCATCGGCGACCCGCCGAGCGGCCGCGAGAAGAGGGTCGGAAACCGCAGCCGCCGCGCCGGGATCGAGATGGTTGGCCAGCTGAAACAGGGTATGCGCGATCGCCGCGGCATCCTCGGCAGCGCCCGGGCCGTCCAAGGCACCGGCTGCCTCGTCCGGTTCGGGCGGCATCAAGCCGATGTCGCCGAGGCCGAAGAGATCGCCCCCCGCCTCCGCCATCGCCTCGTTCTCCGCCGCGACCACATCGGCGACAAGGTCAGGCGGTGCCGCCGCCCGCACGGCGGCGAGGGCTTCGGCCCGGAGCGCCGCCGGCGCGACCTCCCGGGACCGGACCAGGGCGCAGGCGACGGCTTCCGCCGCAGGATGCCCGTCGAGGGCCGCCGCCAGGGCCGCCAGGGACACGACGGCGGCGAAGGGGTCCGGCAGGCGTCGGGCCAGGGCAACGGCGCTCACCGCGGCGTGGCCGGCAAGATCCTCCCCGGCAACGTCGCCGGCAAACCGCCGCAGGATCGCGGGCACGGCGGTGGCCGAGCGGCTGGCGTCGAGTGCCTGCAGAAGAGCATGTGCGGAGAGCCGGCCGTTGGCGAACATCATGGCCGCCGCGCCGACATCCGGCTCCCCGGTCGCCGGCGTCAGGGACGCCAGGGCGAGGACCGGCCCGATCAGGTTCCGGCGGCTTTCCCACGCGCTCGCGTCATCGGTGGCCCGGCGCAGCCGACGCACCAGATGCTCGGTCTGGCGCCGCAGCAGTTGCCGGAACGCGCCGGGACCGTCCGGCACCTGGCGCCAAGCCGACCAGATCGGCCGCGTCATCAGGGCGGGCAGGTTCTGAAAATCGGCCTCGACCAGGTGGCTGGATGCATGCCGGAGCGCATCGACGCCGGGCGTGCCGGCCAGATGCTCCATGACCCATGTTGCGATCGCGCGGCGCGCCCGCCCCTGGGCATCGGCCCCGACGAGGCCGTTGCCGCGCGCCAGCAGTGCGAGGCCGATCGCCGGATGGCGGATCGCGACCGTCCCGGCCTCGAGTGCTGCCGGATCGAGGATCGGGCGCAGGCGGTCGACGACGGCGATGGCGTCGAGCCCGTCCTTGGCACCGCCGGCCTCGGCGATCGCCGCCAGCGCCTCCCGCGGGAGCGGGCAGCGCGCCTCCGCGACGACCGCCGCCAGCATCGCCCGGTCGCCCTCCAGCTTGCCCACGATCTGGCGCAGGAAGCCGCCGATGCCCGTGGCGTTCGTGGTATGCGCCTCCTCGAACCGGTCGACGTCGGCATGGGCGAGATCCATCCACAGGCCAAGCGCCAGGGGATCGCCCGCGGCCAGTGCCACGACTCGTGCGGGCCTTGGATCGTCGCCGTCGCCCGGAGCGCGGCGCTGGTGTTCCGCCAGCGCGAACGATCGGGCGGCAGGCGGATCGAGCCGGCCGCTGCGGATAACCTGTGCGGCCCCCGTCCCCGCCCAGCCCAGCCGGACCAGCCAGCTGTCGGGGTCGTTGAGATCGCCGCGGGGCGAGGCCGTGACCAGGAGGCGAACGCGGGGCGACAGGGCCTGCGCGAGGACGAGGTCCTGAAGCTCGGAATCGGGCAGGTCGGAAAGGCCGTCGACGATCACCAGGCACCGGGCGTCTTCGACCCGTGCGCCGCGTGCCGCCAGCATCGCATCCAGACAAGCCGCCTCGCCCGGGGGACGCGGCAGGTCGGCGGCAGGAAGATCGAGGTCGTGGGCGAGGCCGATGGCGAGCCAGCGATGTAGCTCAGCCAGGCTGTCGATGCCGAACGGGCGGCCGACCGGGACGTAGCGGACGCGCCAGCCCGGCTTCAGCCCGAGCGCCCAGTCGATCGCGAGGGAACTGGCCCCACCGCCCGGTGCCGCGAACAGAAGGCAGCGCGGTGCCGCGGACGCGCGCGCCAGCCAGTCGTCGAGCTGGGCCTTCTGCGCCTCTCGCCCCAGGAGCCCGTCGCGCCCCGCAACGCCCGTCAGGTGGGTCGCAAGCGTGCGGTCGAGCGCCTCGGCAAAGGCCCCGGGCAGCGCCGTTTCGCCCAAGCGCCAGCGGGCGTGGGCGATGCGTCGGGCATGGGCAAGGCGTCGGACATTGGCCGCATCGGGCACGGCTGGCTCTGGACCTTCGCTTTCTTGAACCTGCATCCGCATCGGCGTCGATGGCGGGCGATACGGTTGCGACCTTAGTTTGCGTTGCCCGCGGGCGCCAAGCGGACAGAAACGTCTCTTGCAAAAGCGACGTTCGGGAATTGACCTTCGCGTCGAGCTTCGGCCTCATCGTCACGGCCGACGGCGGACCCTGGTTTCCATCGACATGTCGGCAGATCCCGCGGCAACCACCCCCGGAAAGCCATGAGCGAGCCTGCCCACGATGCGGAACGGGCGCCAGCGGCGGCGAACAGCCCCATGGACGACTTCCGCGCGGCCTTTCAAGCCCAGGAAGCCGGCGATCTGGACTCCGCCCGCCAGGCCTATGGCCGCTTCCTGGAACGCGTTCCGGACCACCCGGGTGGCCTGGTCAACCTCGCCGCCGTCCACCGCTCCCAGGGTCGGTTCCCGGCGGCAAGGGCGATGCTGCGCCGGGCGCTTGCCCGCGATCCCGACATCGCCGACGGCTGGAGCAACCTCGCCAACGTTCTCCGGGACGAAGGTGCCTATGACGACGCGATCGCGGCGTATCGCCGGGCCGTGGCACTCGAGCCCGGCAACGCCACCTTCCTCCAGAACATGGCGATGACCCTTGTCGACGTCGGCCGCGCGGCGGAGGCGGAGGCGCTCTTCTCCGATGTGCTGACCCACCGGCCCGGCGACCCCCATACCCAGTGGGAGCGGGCGCTGAACTTCCTGCGCGCGGGCCAGTTCGATCGGGGCTTCCGGCTCTACGAGGCGCGCTGGCACACCGGGGCATTGACGCATCGCTGGGCGGACCTGCCGGAATGGGACGGCAGCGCCCTCGACGGCCGCCGCATCGTCCTGCATGGCGAACAGGGCTTCGGCGACGTCCTGCAGTTCGTCCGATATGCCGCCCTGGTGAAGGACCTTGGCGGCCACGTCCTGGTGGAGGTGCGCCAGCCGCTCGCCCGGCTGATCGCCGCGACCCCGGGCGTCGACGAGGTGGTCCTCACCGGCAGCGCCGAACGGCCGGAGGCGGACTGCCACGCGCCGTTGATGTCGCTGCCCCGCATCCTGGGCACGACGGTCGAGACGATCCCCCAGGCCAATCCGTACCTGTTCGTCCCGCCGGGTCCGCGCCCGACCCTGCCGCAGGCGCGTGCCGGCGACCTCAAGGTCGGCATCGTCTGGGCCGGCAGCATGACCTTCAAGGGCGACCGCAAGCGCTCGGCCGGGCTCAGCTGGTTCGAGGTGCTGTTCGATCTGCCCAATGTCCGCTTCTACAGCCTGCAGAAGGGCCCCCGGCAACCGGACCTGGCGGAGCTCGGTTTCGACGGCATCGTCACCGATCTCGACCCCCTGATCGGGGATTTCGCCGACACCGCGGCCCTGATGCAGGAACTCGACCTGATCATCTCGACCTGCACCTCGGTCGTGCATCTGTCGGGCGGGCTCGGCCGGCCGCACTGGGTCGCCCTGCCCTACGTCGCCGACTGGCGCTGGCTGGTCGGCCGGCGCGACACGCCGTGGTACCCGCGCCATCGCCTGTTCCGGCAGCCGCGTCCGGGCGACTGGGCGGCGGTGTTCGCCGAAATCCGGACATCGCTGGCGGCAATCGGCGGCGGCGGCCGGCAACCGCGTCTCGGCGTTTCCGCCGCGGACAGCGCCACGCTGCTGCTGGAATCGGCGTTCCGCCGCGACGACGGCAGGCCGCGCTACGTGATGCCGATCCCGCGCGACCGGGCGAACGACGCCGGCATCCGTTTCCTCGCCCGGCACGAGCGCGACCTCGGCGGCTACGAGTACCCGCATCGTCGCTTCCTCGACGAGCATCTCGCCGCCGGAGACACGCTGATCGATATCGGTGCCCATTGGGGCCTGTTCTCCCTCCATGCGGTCACCGCCGCCGAGGGCGTGACGGCGATCGCGGTGGAGCCGGCGCCCGACAACGTCGACGCGCTGCGGCGCTGGGTCGGCCACAACGGCCTCGACGACCGGATCGCGGTGGAAGCGGCGGCGGTCGGAGAGCACGAACAGGGCGAGGTGACGTTCGACCGCGACAGCTCGATGGGCCACCACCTGGCCCGCGAGGGCGATGGCGAGGCCGCCCATGGCCGCTTCACGACCGCCATGACCACCATCGACAAGCTGGCCGAACGCCACCGGGTCGACGGCCGCACCCTCCTCAAGATCGATGTCGAGGGGCTGGAACCGGAGGCCTTTGCCGGCGCGCAGAACCTGCTGGCCAGCGGCAAGGTGGCCGCCATCCTGTGGGAACGCGGCCGCGACTTCGACCGGGGCGATCGGGCCCAGGCGTTCCACGACGCGCTGGCGAAGCTCGGGCGCTACGGCTTCGCGCATTACCGCTTCCCGCACGAGACACTCGGCGGGCCGCTGATCCCCTACCTGCCCGGCCCGGAACTCTTGAACATCGTCAGCCTGTCACCGGCCCTGATCCGCAAGAACGCCTATGCGCGGCCGCCCGGCCCCTATGTGAAGCCGCTGCGGCCCAGTCCGGGCGTTTCCGACGACCGGCGCCTGACCGACGCCTGGACCGCCGGGCTGATCGCGATGCGGACCAGCGACGGCGGCCGCTGGGCCGATCCGGAGGCGCGGGCGATCGGGGCGGAGGCACGCACGGCGGCGATCGCCCCCCTGCTGCAGACCGGGCACCGCTTCCTCGACCTCGGGGCGGGGGCCATGACGATCCGCCAGCACCTGCCCCCGGACGCCGGCTATTTCCCGATCGACCTGGTGCAGGCGGCACCGGACACCATCGTTCTGGACCTCAACGACCTCTCCAGCCTGCCGCTGCCGGGGCTGGAGGCCGATGCCGTGCTGGCACTCGGGATCATCGAGTACCTGCACGACCCGGAAACGGTCCTGGCGAGTGCGCGCCGGCAGGCACGCCAGCTCCTCGTCACCTATGACGCGCGGCCGGAGGATCGGCGTCATCGGGGCTGTTTCAATGCCTTCGCAGAGGAAACGCTGGCCGCGCTGATGACCCGCGCCGGCTGGCGGGTGAACGCCCAGCAGACGCATGAGGGGCTGATCGCACTGCGGGCGATCTAGAGCGTTTCCCAGCCGGACGGCGACGGCCCGGCTGGAAAATGCTCAAACTATTGAACTGACGCGCAAATCTTCGCCGCGGACTGATCCAGTCCGCGTCCGATTTGCGCTAGCGCGTGTTCCAGCGATGTGGACCCACATCGCGGTTCGGAACTCGCGCCGACCAAATGAAGCTGAGCATTTTCCGAACCGCCGGGCCGTCGCCGTCCCGCTGGAAAATGCTCTAGGCGGGCACCCGCGCGAGCCAGGGCCGGATCAGGCGCGGAATCTTCTCCTTGAACGGGAAGAAGCCCTTAGTCGCATGCGGCCATGCCTGCCGGTCCCAGTCCCGCATCAACGGCACGCAGTCGATGCCGGCGCGGTCCAGCGCGCCGCCGATCCGGTCGAGCCGGCCGCGCGCCGGCCCAACCGGGGCATAGGGGACGACAACCTGGTCGAGGCCGTGGCCAGCCGCCCAGTCGACGGCCTCCGTCGGGTCGATGACCAACCCCGCCGGACCGAGCACCGTTTCGACCCGGTTGAGCGTGTCCGCGATCGCGCCCTCGGCGAAGGCTCTCGCCCACTGGCCGACCGGCAGGGGCGATCGTTCCGACGTGGTGTCGATCGCGGCCACGGCATCGACGGCGAGGCCGGCCGGCAGCAACGTTTCCGGCATCAGGTCCTCTTCCGTCAGGAGGAGGCCGGTGCGCAGGCCGCGTGCGGGTTCCGGCAGGATCGGCAGACTGGCCGGCGGCGGCACGTCATCGGGATCGAGCGGCTCGGCGACCGGCGACAACTCGCCTTCCGGATTGAACCGACCGCCGGTGTAGCGGGCGATGTTGTCGGCGCGGGCCAGGTAGGTCTTGCCCCGGGTCTGGAGGCCCGCGACCCAGCGCCAGCCGAGCGTGTTGGACGCCGGGTCGCCGTCGACCAGATGGCGCAGGAAAAAGTCCGCGCCCAGTTGCCATGGCAGAGCGAGGGTGAACACCCAGATCGACGCGAACCACATGCGCGTGTGGTTGTGAAGGTAGCCGGTCTCCACCAGCTCCCGCGCCCAGGCATCGAAGCAGGCGATCCCGGTCGAGCCGTCGACGGCGGCCGACCATCCGTCCCGGAGATCGGGATCAACGTCCAGATCGTCGATCAGGCGGTAGAGGGAGGCCTGATAGTCCAGCCAGACGGACGGGCGCATCTCCAGCCAGCCCTTCCAGTAGGTCCGCCAGAAGACCTCCTGGATGAACTTCTCCGCCGTGGAAGCGCTGTGCCGTCGCAGCACCGCCTCGATCACCTCCGCCTCGGTCACCAGCCGATGGCGGATGTAGGGCGACAGCATGGAGACGTTCCCGCGCGGGCCCGGCCCGGTGTCGTGATTGCGACGGGCGGCATAGTCGCGGCCGGCATGCGGCAGGAACGCCGCCAGCCGATCCAATCCGGCAGCGCGCGTGGCCGGGAACAAGGGCGGTTCCCATGCCGACGGCCCCGACGGCGCGGGGTCCAAGTCGGCGAAGCTAAGCTGGCTCATGCTTGACGGCACCCCTCATGGATTTCAGTTCGTGTTACGGCGCTGCAGCATGATTGGACCGAAGGGTGAGTGAAGCTGTCGCAGCATTGATCCGGCGCGCCGAATCCGGCGACCCGATTGCCGCGAACGATCTCGGGGTTGCCTATGAGCACGGTCGTGGCATCGCGCGCGATCCGGCCGCGGCGGCCATCTGGTACCGCAAGGCGGCGGAGGCCGGCGTGCGCGAAGGGGCCTTCAACCTCGGCTTCCTCCACCATCACGGTCGCGGCGTGGACCGGGACCTGGCGACGGCCGCGCACTGGTATCGGGTGGCCGCGGAGAAGGGCGAGCCCACG
>CAYNIS010000063.1:0-12050 GCA_964397055.1 uncultured Rhodospirillaceae bacterium
GATCGAAGCGCCGCGTCGACGGCGACAGCACTTCGACGATGAGCTGTGGGTCGGCCAGATGAGGGCGATCGGGCGGCTGCGGACCGCAGGCCACGGCGACGTCGGCGGCGTAGTATGCGTCGTCCCGGTCGGGGATCCGGATCGGCGCCTCGGCCACCGCCGCACAGCTGATCGGCAGTCGGCGAACCAGCGCCGCGATGATCATCGACACGCATCGTCCATGCCACCGCGCCGGCGGCGTCATCGCCATCGGCACGCCGTGGATCAGCTGGTAGCGCTGATCGGACCCGTCGTCCCAGGTCTCGAACGCGTCCGCCGTCATCGGCGGCGGGCCGTGATCAAGGGCTGCGTTCGCCATCACTCGTCTCCTCGAACCCAATGCCTGCATAGAGCTCCTCGAAGGGCAGATCGATCCCGAACGCCGCGAGCGAGAGGGAAGAGCCGACGCCGACGATGTCGATGACGGTCCAGGGGCCGGGTTCGCTCCGGTAGAAATGGCTGATTGCCGGACGGTCCTGACCGATCAGCAGAATGTGTCGGGCGGACGAAACCGCCCGGTAGGCCTCCGCCTTGAAGGTCATGTCACGGTCGCGCGTCGATGGCGACAGGACCTCGGCAATCAGTTCCGGCGCGTCGAAGGAGGCGGGGCCGAGCGCCTGGGGGCTGCACGCCGCCATGACATTCGGGACCAGGAACACGTCGTCGCGATCGGGAAGGCGCAAGCCGGCTTCGCTTAAGACAAGACAAGACATCGGCAGGCGTCGGCCGAGCGCGCGGACCAAGTTGGCGGCGATCGAAGCGTGCGCAGGAGACCCCGGCGCCATCTCGACGATGCGGCCGTCGATCAGCTCATACCTTTGATCGGACCCGTCGTCCCAGGCGGCAAAGGCCTCCGCCGTCATGGGCATTGGCGGTTGGTCGGGGGCATTGGCCATTCAACTGTCCCCTTTCGTGACCTGACCCGCTAGATACTCCGGCGACGCCTGTGGATCGGTCAAGCTCAGCGGCGACCGTAACCGACGGCGGTCATGGCAAAGGGGGACGCCATGGAGGGCCTGGCACTTCTCGCGTTGATCGTCTCCGGCATCGCCGTCTGGCGATCGTTCTCCGGGGTGGGGGAAGTCACGCGACTGCGCGGCGAGGTCCGCCATGTCCATGACGCCGTGATCGCACTTGCCAATGCCGTGCGCCGGGCGGAAGTGCGGCTGGCGGCGATCGACGGCGGCGGCTCGCTCGCCGGTGAGACCGCGGACGAACCGGCGGCTGCACCGGAACCGACGACAACGGTCGAAGAGCCCGTGGCGCCGAGGGCACCGACCCCGCTCAGCGGCCTGGGGGCGGCGGCCGCCCCTCCGCTTGATTTGACCAAGCAGCGCGACGGCATAGGCGCAGAGGGAACGCGGCCCGAGCCGCGCCCGCTGCCCGAACCACGCCCGCCGACCGTGATCGGCGGTCCCCCGCCGCTGAGCGAAGCGCCGGAGACGGCAGCCAGCGAAGCGCAGGCCGAGACCGACGCCGAACCGGCGATGGCCGCCCGCACCGCCACGGCGACAACACGGACCGGAACGGTCGATGCGACAATCCCGCCGGAGCCGCCCAAGGAAACCATCCCGCTCGACCGGCTGATCGCCGAGCGCTGGCTGGTCTGGGCCGGCGGCCTCGCCCTCATCCTCGGCATCTGCTTCTTCATCGTCTATGCGATCGAAGCCGGGCTGATCGGCCCGGGCCTTCTGGTCCTGGCCGGCCTCGCCGCCGGCGGGGCGATGGTCTACACCGGATCGACCATGGCCGGCGTCGATTCGGTCCGGCAGGTGCTGAAGCGGGAGGAGGCCCTGCCCTCCCAGGTCGCCCCGGCGATCACCGCGGCCGGCATCGTCACCCTCTACGGCTGCGTCTTCGCCGCCCAGCCGGCGATCGGCCTCGGCCCGGCGCTGACCTTCCTCGGCCTCGCCGCCGTGTCCGGCCTCGCCCTGGCACTGGCCATCCACCAGGGGGCGGCACTGGCCGCCCTCGGCATGCTCGGCGCCTATCTGGTGCCGGCCATGGTCGCGGCCGACGATCCCAACCCGGGCCTGCTGATGGCCTATCTCGCGGTCACCCATGCGGTCGGGATCGGGGTTGCCTGGTGGCGCGGCTGGTCATGGCTGGGATGGTTCGTCCTCGCCGCGGCCTTCCTGTGGAACGGCGCCACCATGGACCTGATCGATGATGGCGGGCCGACGCCGAAGGCCGCGTTCGGGGTTCTTCAGGCGATCGTCCTAACCGCCTTCCTGATCCCGCATGTCCTCGATTGGCGAATGCGCGGAGAGGCCGGGACCGTCGCCCGCAATCTCAGCCTGCTCCAGGCATGGGTCGCGACCCTGGTCTTCGCCTTCTTCGCCTTCGTCGCGATGATCGAGTTGGAGGAATGGCCGGTGACCGGCGTCATCGGCTTCGGTGCCGCGCTTGCGGGAACACTCGCCACGGGGCGCCGCGCCCAAACCCTCGATTTGATGCCGATCGTGCCGATCATGTTCGCCCTGGTCGCCGTCGCGGTGCCGGATTTCGAACCGGCGGCGAGATTGATCTGGGCCGCGACCTTTGCGGTTCTCCTGGGCTTCATCGGTTTCCTCGGCCTCGGTTCCTCGGAACGCCCGTTCCGCTGGGGCCTCTACGCCGGGGCCGGACCGATCGCGGTCCTGGGCGCTCTTTATGCCGGCTTCCTCAGCGCAGGAACGGCGGTGCCATGGCCCCTTGTCGCGGCAGGCGTCACCGCGATCGTCGCGGCGATGGCCTGGGCGCGCGCGGGCCAGGTGGAGGTGCCGAGCCACGACCGCGGGGTCGGCGGCCTGGTGCTGTCGATCATCGCCGGCATCAGCCTCACCGCCTCCATGCTGGCCTCCCAGGCCTTCCTGACCGTCGCCCTGGCATTGCAGGTGCCCCTGGTCGCGATTGCCTACGGCTGGATCCCGATCCGCGAACTGCGTGCGTCGGCCCTGGTCCTCACGGCCCTGGTCGTCGCCCGACTTACCATCAATCCGGACCTCGTGACCTACGACCCCGGTCCGATCCCGGGCATCGGCTGGGTCGCCTACGGCTATGGCGTGCCGATCCTGGCCTTCCTCGGCGGTGCCAGCCTGTTCCGGTCATCGGGCGATCTGCGCCTCGTCGACAGCCTGCGCGGGGCCGCTGTCTTCCTCGCAGTTGTCATGGCCAATGTCTCGATCCGCATGCTGATCGCCGGCGATGTCGGCGCGCCGGAGGTCAGCTATGCCGAGGGCGGCCTGCACATCATCGCCTGGCTCGGCGGCAGCCTCGTCCTGTTCGAAATCGACCAACGAAACGCGCCGTCGGAGGAGGCCTGGCCGGTCCTTGGCCTTGCCTGGCGCGGCCTTCTGGCCCTCGGCTCGATCGCCCTTCTCCTTGCCGTGCTGGCCAACCCGCTGACCCGTCCCCAGCCCGTCGGCGAGCTCATGATCTTCAACGCCCTGATCACCGTCTATGCGGTGCCGGCCGCGCTTCTGATCGCGATCGGCCAGCGGCTGTCAGGCACCAGGGGCGTCGCCGAACTCGGCTCCTGGCTCTCAGGCGCCGGCTTCCTGGTGGGCTTCCTGTGGTTGAACCTCGAAACCCGGCACTTCCACCAGGGGTCGGTGCTGGCCGGTGGCGGGGTCAGCGACGCCGAACTCTACAGCTACTCGGTGGTGTGGACCGTGGTCGCCGCCGGGTTGGTGGTCGTCGGCCTCCTCGTGCGCAACGCGCGGGCCGCACGGATGCCCGGCCTCGCCCTCTTCGCGCTTGTCGGTGCCAAGGTCTTCCTGGTCGACATGTCCGGCCTGGAGGGGCTGTTCCGGGCGCTGTCGTTCCTCGGCCTGGGCGCGACCCTGCTGGCGGTCGGCTGGGCCTATGGCCGCCTGCGTGAGAGTGACAGTCCAGCGGCCAAGGTCGAGGCACCTCCAGCCCGGAATTGAGGCAGCGATTGCCACGATTGCGGGCATTCCCTGACGCGGCGTTTTGCTCTACCCATGCTTATCAACCGGCCGCCGACGCGGCCAGTGGCCGGACAACGGCCATCCGACCCCGGGAGGAGTCTCGAAATGAACCGCTTTACCCTGACCCGTCGCGGTTTTGTCGCCGGCACCGCCGCGTCGACCCTCGCCGCCCCGATGATCATGAAGAATGCCGCCGCCGCAGAGCTGCCGCGCACCATGGTCTGGACCGCCTATGACCTCGGCTCGACCGGTCACGCCGAAGCGTCGGCCGTCGCCGATGCCTTCATCAACGCCTATGGCACCCGCATCCGCATCCTGCCGTCGGGCACCTCCATCGGCCGCATCGTGCCGGTGACCACCGGCCGTGCCACCTATGGCTGGCTCGCCAACGAGGTCTACTTCGCCGCAGAGGCGATCTACGACTTCGCCGATCTCTCCTGGGGCCCGCAGGACCTGCGCGTCGTCGCCGGCCGTGACGCGGCCTTCGGCGTGTTTGCCGCGGCCGACGCCGAGGTGGCATCGGTCGACGACCTGAGGGGCAAGCGGGTCGCCTACATCGAGGGCAACCCGTCGGTCAACATCAAGGTCGAAGCGGTGTTCGCCTTCGCCGGGATCACCTGGGACGATGTCGAGCGGATCGAGTTCCCGGGCTACGGCGCTTCGCTGCGCGGCGTCATCGAGGGTCGCTGCGATGCCGCCGGCGCTTCGCCCACCGCCGGCCTGCTGCGCGAACTTGAGGCCTCGCCGCGTGGCATCACGTGGACGCCGCTGCCGCGCGACAATGACGCCGGCTGGGAAGCCCTGCGGGGTGTCGCCCCGTTCTTCAAGCCGGTCGAGGAAACCCTCGGCGCCGGCATTCCGGAAGGCGGCTCGGTGGCCCTGATGGCCTACAAGTACCCGATGATCACGACCCTGGCGACGACGTCGGAGGACGAGGTCTACAACCTCGCCAAGGCGCTCGACAGCCAGTTCGACGCGTTCAAGGGTGCTACCGGCGTGATGCCGCGCTGGAAGCTGGCCGACGCGACCCAGCCGCCGGCCGATGCGCCGTTCCATGACGGCATGGTCCGCTACCTGACCGAAAAGGGCATGTGGACCGACGAGCACGAGGCGTGGAACACCGCGCGCCTTGCCCGCATGAAGGCGGTCCAGGCCGCTTGGGCGGAGGCGGTCGACGAGGCCGACGCCCAGCAGATCAAGGGTAGCGACTATCCGGAGTTCTGGGCCGAGTTCCGCGCCAAGGCTCTCTGATCGATAGCGACCCCTGGGGGCGGGGCCAAGAGCACCCCGCCCCCTTCTTGCCTTGCGTTTCCCGGAGATCATGGATATGGGCGACGGCCTATGGGGCTGGCAGCGGCAGGGGCGCCTTGCCGGGCCGGCCTATTTTGTCGTCCTCGCCGCGACGGCGATCGGCCTCGTGATGGTCCTGAACCAGATCACCAACGGGGCCCTCGGCCTCGATGTGCCGATCGACACGGCGTACTACTACCTGGTGATCGCGATCTTCCTGGCGGTCGCCTTCCTGGTACATCCCGCCCGCCATGCCGACGACGGGCACCTGCCGTGGTACGACTGGCTGCTGGCCGGCCTGACCCTCGTCACGGGCATCTACTTCGCGACGGTGGCGCAGGACATCATCAGCCGGGGCTGGGACTTCGACGCGCCGCCACTGCCGACCGCGGCATCGATCGTCCTGTGTCTGCTCGCGCTGGAAGGGGTCAGGCGCTGCGGCGGCGGGCCGCTGTTCGTCATCTGCGCCATCTTCTTCGCCTTCCCGGTCTATGCCGACTACATGCCGGGCTTCCTGTGGGGTCCGCCGACCACCTTTGCCGAGGCGATGCGCAGCCACGCGATGGGGGTCGAGAGCATCATCGGCATCCCCTTGCGCACGGTTTCCAGCCTTCTGATCGGGTTCCTGGTCTTCGGCGTAGCGCTCGCGGTGACCGGCGGCGGCGCCTTCTTCATGGAACTGGCGACCGCGCTGATGGGGGCGAGCCGCGGCGGCCCGGCGAAGGTCTCGATCCTCGCTTCCGGTTTCTTCGGGTCGTTGTCCGGCTCGGTGATCTCGAACGTCATCACCACCGGCAACATGACCATCCCGACGATGAAGCGCACCGGCTACGCCCCGGCCTATGCCGGTGCCGTGGAGGCCTGTGCGTCGACCGGCGGGGCCCTCATGCCGCCGGTGATGGGGGCGGTCGCCTTCATCATGGCGTCGTTCCTCAACGTCACCTACGCGACCGTGATGGCGGCGGCGATCGTCCCCGCACTCCTGTTCTACATCGCCCTCGTCATCCAGGCCGACTGCTATGCCGCCCGCGTCGGCCTCAAGGGCCTGCCGCGGGAGGAGATCCCGGCGATCGGCCCGACATTGGCCGGCGGCTGGCCGTACCTGGTGGCACTCGGCTGGCTGATGTTCTGCCTCTTGGGCGAGCGCGCGGTGATCGGCACGCCGAGCGAGGACTTCTTCCGCACCGTAGGCGTCGGGGCCGAGGGCCTGGCGCCGTTCAGCGCGACCGTCGTCCTGCTGGTTCTCGGCTTCATCGGACTGCCGCGCATGCGCAGCCTCGACGTCTTCCTGGAACTGATGGTTGAAAGCGGCAAGGCGGTCGGCAACCTCTTGGGCATTCTGGCCGGTGTCGGGTTGATTGTCGGGGCGCTGGCCTTCACCGGGGTCGGCACCGCGTTCAGCCGGGAACTCCTCCAGTATGCCGGCGGCAACGTCTATCTCCTGCTCGCCTTCGGCGCGGCGACCAGCTTCATCCTCGGCATGGGGATGACGGTCAGCGCCTGCTACATCTTCCTGGCGATCGTGCTCGCCCCGGCCTTGACTTCGGGCGGCTTGAACGAGGTCGCCGCGCACATGTTCATCCTCTACTGGGCGATGCTCTCCTATATCACCCCGCCGGTGGCGATCGGCGCCGTCGCGGCCGCGACCATCGCCAAGGCGAGCCCGATCACGACCGGCTTCGTCGCCATGCGCCTCGGCCTCGTCTTGTTCTTCCTGCCGTTCATGTTCGTGCTCAACCCGGCATTGATCCTGGACGGCGGCATCTTCGAGGTCACGAGATCGGTGACGACGGCGCTGATCGCCGTCTGGCTCTTGTCGGCCGGGTTCGAACGCTACCTGCACATGGTTGGACAACTGGCGCCGGTGCAGGCGACGTTGGCGGTCATTGCCGGCGGCCTCCTGATGGCTCCGGAAATCTGGAGCGACGTCGGCGGCTTCCTGATCGCGGTCGGGCTGATCGGCCACGGCATCATGTTGCAGCCCAGGATCGTCCGCGCCTGAAACGAAGCGGGCTGGTCCCGGGCCCCGCGATGTCACATCTTGGTGTCGTGAGGCGAACCGGTACCAGTCCGTCGCAGACACGCGACAGTGACCTTCGACGAGGGAGACGTTGTCATGGCCATTGCGACCTTTGCCGCCGGCTGCTTCTGGGGTGTGGAGACAGCGTTCCGGGAGATCGACGGCGTCACCGCGACCGAGGTCGGCTACACCGGCGGCAAGACCGTCGATCCGTCCTATGAGGACGTCTGCACCGGCCGGACCGGCCATGCCGAGGCGATCCGGGTCGAGTTCAACCCCGAACGGGTCAGCTTTGACCAGCTGGTGCGCGCGTTCTTCGAGGTGCACGACCCGACCCAGTTGAACCGCCAGGGCTGGGACATGGGCACCCAGTACCGCAGTGCCATTTTCTTCCACGACGAGGGCCAGCGGGCGATCGCCCGCGCGCTCAAGACGGAAGAGGACGGCTCCGGCCGCCATCCGCGCCCCGTCGTCACCGAGATCACGGCGGCCGGCCCGTTCTATCGGGCGGAGGAGTACCATCAGCGCTATGAGGAGAAGCGCGCCGGCAAGCGCGTTTTCGGCATCTTCTGATCGGCGACCGGCCGCCGGCAACGGCGCCCTCCTGATGCAAAATCGCCTGCCCTGCCGAGCGAAACCGGAACCCTTGGGCCGCCTCACGGGTTCCCCCGCTTGAGCCCCACCGGTTTTCTCCTGTATCCAAGGCGGTAGCGGACATACCTGTGATGCCGCGTCGAGAGTGCCGGCGAGATCGTGTGGGGTCTCAACGGGGGGCAAGTCTCTCGGCGTGCCCGGGGGGCGCACCCGCGTCGGTGGGGGCGTTTCCTCGACCGGATGAATTGGTCACGATCTCGGATCCGTCGCGATCCAGGAAAGCCCGGAACCGGCCGACGTCTATGCGCCCGGCTCATGAGGTGTCGACATGTGGGTTGCCGATTGGCGGGTCATCCCATCCCGGGGTGACATGAGGCGAGCGGGGCCGAGGCGGGCGTGACGGATACGGCAGATGCATTGCCGGTCGGCACCATGCTGTCCGAGTACCGGATCGACCGGCTGCTCGGCCAAGGCGGCTTCGGCATCACCTATCGCGCCAGCGACACCCAGCTTGGCCGCACCGTCGCGATCAAGGAGTTCCTGCCGGTCGCGACCGCCTTCCGGCGCAGCCTCGAAATCGTCGCGCGAACCAACGAGGCCGCACATTTCGAGAAGGGCCTGAACCGCTTCCTGGACGAGGCGCGCACCCTTGCCCAGTTCCGCCACCCCAACATCGTGCACGTCCATCGCTTCCTGCAGGCGCACGGGACGGCCTATCTGGTGATGGACTTCGAGGAGGGACCGACCCTCCACGACCATCTGGAGGCGATCGGCCGCTCGATGTCGGCGGAGGAGATCGTGACCTTCGCGCAGCAGATGCTGGACGGCATCGCGGAGGTTCATCGCGCCGGCTTCCTGCACCGCGACATCAAGCCGTCGAACATCATCGTGCGGCCGGACGGGTCGGCGGTCCTCATCGACTTCGGTGCCGCGCGCGAAACCATCGCGCACCAGACCAGCCAGATCACCGCGATCGTGAGCCCGGGCTTCGCCCCGCTCGAACAATATTACGAGAACGGCAACCAGGGTCCGTGGACGGACATCTACGCGCTGGCCGGCGTGCTCTATCGCGTGATCACCGGACGCCGACCACCGGAAGCACCGGCCCGCATCTATGGCGACGCCTTCGTGCCCACGGCGACCATGGGGGCAGGACGGTTCGATCCGGACTTCCTGGAGGCGATCGACTGGGGCCTCAAGGTTCGGCCGGAGGATCGACCGCGGAACATCGATCTCTGGCGGCGCGCCTTCCGCGGTGAGGATCCCGCCCAGATCCCAGCCGATCCGGAGGCGAACACGGAAAGCCCGGCGCGCCCGCCGCGACCCGAGCCGAGCGGGCCGGCGAGCACGCCCGAGCCCAGCCAGCAGCGCAGCGCGTCGTCCACTTTCGGCCGCCGCGCGCGTCCGTCCGGCCCGCCGTTGACGACACCGCCACCGCCGCCGGAACCTTCGATGCCGGCGACCTCGCAGCCGATCTCGTCCCGGCCGCCGCCATTGCCGCCCCAGTCCGCCGGCCTGTCGGCGAGTGCCACGGCACCGCCGGAGGAAGAGGAAACGCCGAGTGCGATCGTGCGGTCGGCGGAGACGGTTCGCGATCAGATTTCCGGCTTCTCCGCCGAACACCGCGCCTCCGGCCCGGCCCCGGCGGAATTCGCCGGCATATCTGCGCAAGCCGACGACGGGGAGGAGACGGTCCAGCGTCCGGTTGCGGAAATCGCGGGCACCGCCGGGACTCCGGATCAGCCGGCCGGCACCGACGGTGATGCCGACGAAACGATGAACCGGCCGATCGCCGCGGAAGGTGCCGCCCTTGCTGCTGCCGCGACCGGGGCCGTTGCCGTAGCGGCGATGTCGCAGGGGGCTTCGGGCGAGGCGCAGGCCGTGCCGCCTGCCGACGAACCCGCCGACGAACCCATCGACCAACCCGCGGACGAACCCGTCGACGAACCCATCGACGAGGCGACGCTGCAGCGCCCGCTGTCCGAGATCGAGCTCGCCTCCGACACCAGGCCTGAGATCGACCAGGGTTCGGCCCCACCGGAAGCGGAGGTGCTCCCCGACGAGGAAACGCTTCAGCGCCCGCTGTCGGACATCGAACTTGCCGGTGATCAAAGGCCGCCGATCGACGACGCGCCAGCACTAGCCAAGCCGGCGGAGGACGAGCCGCCGGACGAGGCCACGCTGCAACGCCCCTTGTCGGAGATCGAACTGGCAGGCGATCAGAAGCCGCCGCCCGAGTCGTCCCCCGCGGCAACCGAACCGGAAGCGGGCGCGCCGGAAGAGGATGCGGACGCCACGGTGGCGGCCAATATCAGCTTCACGCCGCCCCCGGCCGAAACCCCGGCCGCTGCCGACCCGCCCAGCCTGCAGAAGGCGCCGGCCGGCAACGAGGCGGAAGACGACGACACGGATGCGACCGTCGCCCAGGGCTTCAACCTCGGCGCCAATTTCGCCGCGAGCCCGCCGGAAAGCCCCCCCGACGCCGAGGAGATCGGTATCACGGCCCTCGGCCTCCGCGGCCTGAGCGGGGTCGACGCGGTCGAGGCCCCTCGTGACGAAGCCCCGCGCGAAGAGGACCCGCCCCGGCGCAACGAGGCGTCGGTTGCGACGGTCACCTCCGCACGCGGACACCCCCTGCCCCCGGTCGACGTTGCCGACGGGGACGAGGACGGGGCCACGCTGATCGGCACGACGCCGACCTCCGCCACGCTGGCACCGCGGCCGATCATCGATACGATCGCCCAGGATTCAGGCCGGCCGCGGGAACGGTCGAGCCTGATGGTCTGGATCATCGGGACGGTCGTCGTCGGCCTGACGCTGGGCGGGGTCGGCGCCACCGCATTTTATTTCTACGATGCCTATCAGCGCGAAGAGCAGTTCTGGCTGGACGCCCAGGCAGCAGACACGCTGGAGGCGTATCGCGAGTATGAGACGATCTATCCCGACGGCCGGTACGTGGAGAACGCAGCGGCGCGCATCGGCGAGCTGGAGGCCGAGGCCAGGGCCCGGGCGGACGACGCCGCCTTCGCAGACGCCCAGACCACCGACACCATCGACTCGTTCGAGGCCTACGTTTCGCGCTTCCCGGACGGCGCCCATGTCAGGGCTGCCCGCACCCGGATCGGCCAGCTGGAGGAGGCCGCCCGCCTGGCGGAGGACCAGGCCGCCTTCGAGCGCGCCCAGGCGGAGGGCGGATGGATCGGCCTCCTGTCCTATCTGGCGTCCCGGCCGAACGGGGCATTCCGGGACAACGCGTCGACGGCCCTCGACAGCTTCCGCCTCGGCATCACCTCCAACCTCGGCGCCCTGCCGGTCGCGACGGTCGAGGAGGAGGTGGTCTTCGAGCTCGAGTCACGCTGGCCCGGCCACGTCTACTGCTTCTACGCGGCCGGCAACGGCGACATCGCACGGCTCTACCCGAACCGCTTCAAGGACCAGGCGTTCATGGACGCCGGCGCCACGGTGTCGATCCCCGATCTGCTGCAGCCGTTCACCATCCAGTTCCAGACCCCGGATGTGACCGAAGAGGTGTGGTGCCTGACGACGCAGCGCGAAGCCCTCGCCAACATCACCTCGGCGATCGGCGCGACCGACCTGGAACCGTTGCCGGTCACGTCGCTGGAACAGCTCATCACATCCGTGACCAACGCGGTGGATCAACCCTTCCTCGAATCCCGCTACACGATCCGGGTGATGGAAGCGGGGGCGGAGCCGCCGACGCGGTGATGGCCGGCGCGGTGATGGCCGGCGTGGTGATGGCCGGCGTGGTGATGGCCGGCGTGGTGATGGCCGCCGCGGTAATGGTCGGCGCCGCCCGCACCGTCAATTGCGGAAGCGGGCCCGTGCCCGGGTCTGCTCCTCCTGGTTCATGAACGGCCACAGCGCGCCCATGTTCTCCGTCACCCGCTCGAGGCCCAGGTTCCGCGCATTCCCGTAGGCCTCATAGGCGCGGCCATAGTCGACCAAGCCGGCCAGACCGCGGGCGCGGATATAGCCCAGCGCCTCCCACGACAGGGCGTCATCGCGCAGGGTCCGCCGTTCCAGCATCTCGATCATGTCGGCCGTGACCTCGCCGTCGTCGATGCGTCGCCAAACGGCTTCCCAGCCACCGGGGGGCGGCCCCAGCGGTTCAGGTTCCGGCGGCGGCGGCGTCGGCGGGGGCGGCGGCTCCGGAT
>CAYNIS010000064.1:0-12030 GCA_964397055.1 uncultured Rhodospirillaceae bacterium
GAGAATCCGCACCATCTCGCGGTCGGACCCTCGGGGCATGTTGGCGGGGCGCTCGTCGCCGACCTAAATCAGGACACTCTGTCGGATCTCGTGTTTGTAGTTGCGGAGAATGTTCCGGAGATCAGAGTATTCATGGGAACCCACGTCGGATTCACCGAGCAGTTATTCTTCTTCGAGAATCCCTGTCCGCTGGTGCCTCCTTTCCCGCAGCAAAAACCCATCCTCGCCCGGGCCGATGCCGGACAGCATCAGAAGCTGGGGTGTGTTGAAGGCCCCTGCCGAGAGGACCACCCGCCCCGCGCGCGCGACCTCGTCCCGTCCGCCGCGCCGATAGGCGACCCCGGTCACCTGCCTGCCGTCGAGGCGGAGGCCGGTGACCAGGACGTTGGTCAGGACGGAGAGGTTGGGGCGGGTGCGCGCCGGCCGCAGATAGGCGACGGCGGCCGATGCGCGCTTGCCGTCCCGGACCGTCAACTGATAGTAGCCGACACCGTCCTGGCTGGCGCCGTTGAAATCCGGATTGGGCGGCAGGCCGGCAGCCACCGCCGACTGGATCCACGCTTCCGTCAGGCGGTTTCGGTAGGCGATGTCGCTGACGCCCAGCGGCCCGTCCGCGCCGTGATAGTCGTCCGCCCCGCGCGCGTTGCCCTCGGCCTTGCGGAAATAGGGCAGCACGTCGGCGTAGGACCAGCCGGCACAGCCGAGCTGGCGCCAATGGTCATAGTCGCTGGCCAGGCCCCGGATGTAGATCAGCCCGTTGATCGCGCTCGACCCGCCGAGCACCCGCCCGCGTGGCTGGTAGATCGCGCGGTCGCCACAGCCGGCTTCCGGCTCGCTCTGATAGCGCCAGTTCACCGACGGATCGTGAAAGGTCCGGGAGTAGCCGATCGGCAAGTGGATCCAGGGGTTCGAGTCCTCCGGGCCGGCCTCCAGAAGCAGCACGCGATTGCGCGGGTCCTCTGTCAGGCGGGCTGCCAAGGCACATCCGGCAGAGCCCGCGCCGACCACGACATAATCCCAATCGCCCTCGGCCATGTCCCGCGATCCCCCGACAATCAATCGACCAGCTGAGGGGAATGCTACCGCGCGACCTCTCCATGGCGCGAGTGCCCAGGGGCCGGAAACGCCCCCCGTTCACCATTCCCTCATCAGTCCTGGGGCACAACGGAAGGGCACGGCCCTCTTAGACCCCTGCCACGCCGGCACTGCCGCGCCTGGAGCGTCGACATGGTTCTGATGATCGCCTTCGGGCTTGCCACCGCCCTTCTGGTGGCGTTGGCGAACGGCGCCCTCTTCCTCTTCTCCGAAAGCCAGCACTCGCTGCTCTTCCTGGGGATCGGCGGGGCGGTTCCGATCGACTGGGCCCTGGTCGCCGTACTGCCCGGGCTGGCCGCCGGCTTCGGCTACCGGTCGATCGACCGCGCCCATCCCAGCCTGGTCATGGTGCTCGGCGCCGGGATCGCGGTCGCGGCCAATCTGATGGCCCACGCCGCCCAGTTCCTGCCGGCGGCCGGGATCTGGGACACCGACAACTTCGTCGAATACCTGACCTGGTTCGGCGACTCCTGGGACATCGGCCCCTGGTATGTCTGGGTGTCCGCCGCCCTCTCGGCTGTCGTCGGCGCGTTCGTGACATGGGGCTCGGTCACCCGCCAGCGGGTGAACAATGTCGAGGCGGCCCTGCCGCGCTGGGTCCCGGCGACGACGCGCATCCTGCTTCACGTGGCCGGGGCCAACGACGATCTTTCCGACGAGCAACTGGCACGCATCGCCCAGTTCCTGCAGCACCATCTGATGGCCGAACTGGCGCTGACCCCGGAGGAGCTCGAAGGCACCATCGGCGAGATCCTGGAACAGGAGGTCGAGGCGGCCCGGGACGAGCGCGTGATCGACCGCGACCTCGTTCGCACCAGCTCCCAGGTCCTCGGCCCCCGGCGGGAGGCGACCCTGGCCCTGATCCGCGCCGTCGCCGAGGCGGACGGGGAGATGGACCCGCGCACGGAGGCCGCCGTCAGCCGGATCGAACTCGCCTGGCAGACGGCGATCGACGCGGTGGCGATCACCCCGCGCACGCCGCCGGAAAAGCAGCTGTCGCCGGTCGCCTGAGGGGCGGCGCGCCGGGTCCTTTGGCATCGCGCGTGTTGCGAAACCGCGCCGGCCCTGGTCTGTTGCGTTGCCGATCCCACCTATCGGGTCCGGGTCGCGTGCCGAGGTGCGGGCCCTTGGCGACAGGCATGGGGTGAGCGGCGGTTGACGGCCGGTCTCGACGAGACGATCGCAAGTATCGGGCAGGTTGCCGCGCATGTCCCGGGCGGGTTCGGCACGATCCTGATCGACCCGCCGTGGCGCTTCGACAACCGCACCGGCAAGGTTGCCCCGGAACATCGCCGGCTCGCCCGCTATGCCACCTTGTCGACCGGCGAGCTCGGCCGCCTGCCGGTCGGCGACCTCGCCGCCGCGCAGAGTCACATCTACCTCTGGTGCCCCAACGCGCTCCTGCCGGACGGGCTGGAACTGCTCGGCCGCTGGGGGTTCGAGTACAAGACCAACCTGGTCTGGTACAAGGTGCGCAAGGACGGCGGCCCGGACGGTCGCGGTGTCGGCTTCTATTTCCGCAACGTGACCGAACTGGTGCTGTTCGGGGTCAAGGGGTCGCTGCGCACGCTCGATCCCGGACGCCGGCAGGTGAACGTCATCGTCCACCGCAAGCGCGAGCATTCGAAGAAGCCGCCGACCCTGCACACGATCGCGGAGGGCTGCTCGCCCGGCCCGAGGATCGAGCTTTTCGCCCGTGAACGGGTCGACGGCTGGCAGACCTGGGGGGACCAGGTCGACAGCTACGAGGTGAGCCGGCCGCGCTATCGCGGGTATGACTGGGACTGGTCCGCGGCGGAGGACCCGTCGGCGCCCAGCGACTGATCCTTGCCCCCCGGATGCCGCGCCCCATCGACCCCTTCCCGGAGCAGCTCTCGCTCATCGACCTTGCCCCCGCGCCGGCCGTCCAGCCGGTCGCGAGCTTCCCCTTGTGCCGGGAGGCGGGCTTCGATGTCGCCTTCTCCTACCATGCCGATGCGATCCTCAGCGTCGATTTCCCCGGCCCGGTGGCGGAGGTCGACCAGGTCCTGGCAGAGATCGCGATCCCGCTCGGGGAACTGATCGGCGGCGGCGGTGGCGAGGCCAAGGTGACCCAGCGTTTGCGCACCAGCCTGGCGGCGCTTGGGTGGGCGAAGCAGACCTTCATCACCGAGAAGCGCACCAACAACCGCCTGTCCCATGCCCAGTCGCACGAGGTCGACCACGTCAAGGAAACCCGCGCCGGGACGCTGGCGCTGGAGATCGAGTGGAACAATAAGGACCCGTTCTTCGATCGCGATCTCGAGAACTTCAACCGTCTTCACGCTGACGGGGCGATCAGCATCGGATTGATCGTGACCCGGGGCGCCAGCCTGCAGATCGGGATAGAGGGGCGACTTGCCGCCTGGGCCGAGGGCCGGGGCATCGCCTCTCTCGGCGATCTGAGGGCTGCCGGCCTCACCCCGACCGAGCGCCAGCGCCTGGACATCGAAGGCTGGATAGAGGGCGGCGCCAGCTTCGCGGAGGCCTGGGCGCGCAAGTTCGTCGCCGACAAGTACAGCCCGTCCACCACCCATTGGGCGAAGCTGAAGGCGCGGCTCGACCGGGGAGTCGGCAGCCCGTGCCCGATCGTCGCCCTCGGCATCCCGATCGGAGTCGTCACCGGCTGACTGCCCGCGATGCGGCTGGTCGCGGGCCTGTCGCGCCACCATTTCTGGCCTATCGAAACCGCGTCGCCAGGGGCATCCCGATGATCAACCCGTTCGTCGTCACCGCCGGCCTCAATCTCTGCGCCTGCCTCGGCAAGGCCGCCGCCGGCCCGGCCATGGCCGCGTCGGTCCCCGCGAAACTCGCCGGGGCCGCGCTCCTGGCCGGTGCTGTGACCGCCAGCGCCCGGGCGTGCGTCTGTGCGACCGTCACCCCGGCGTCGATGGCGGCCGCTGCCGGCATGGCGACGGCGATGGTCGCCCGCCGGATCAAGAAGCGCGTCAAGAGCCGGATCAGGAAGCGCCTGATCGGACGCTGACCAGGCTCACCCCTGGGATCGCCCTCACCCGGACGATGCCGGCAGCCTGATTTCGAAATGGGCGCCCGGCCCGTCGGGCAGCAGGCTGGCGGAACCGCCATGGCCCTCGGCGACGGCGCGGACGATCGCGAGGCCGAGGCCGGTCGACCCACGATCCTGCCCGGTGGTCACGAACGGCTCGAACACCTGGCCGGCGATATGGGCGGGGATGCCGGTACCGTTGTCGGCGACGGTGAGCACGATCCAGGCCGGCCGTTCGACCGGGTCCGGCACCGCGCGGATGGTGATGGCGGCATCCGGCCCGGCGTGCTGGCGCGCATTCTCGACCAGGGCCCCGATCAGGCTTTCGAGGTTGTCGGCGTCGATCGACACCTTGAGACCGGTCACCTCGCTCGCGAGCGTGATCGGCAGGGTGTCGAGGGCGACCACCTCCTCGACCGCCGTCGTCAGGGCTTCCTCGAAATCGATGGTGAAGGCCGACGGCGGGCGCGCCACCTCCGCCCGGGCGAGCGCCAGTAGATCGGCGACCAGCCGCTGCATGCGCTCGGCATTGTTGGCGATATTGGTGATGAACCTGGCGCGCTGGTCCGGCGCCATGGTCTCCACATGGTCGGTCAGCAGTTCCGCCGCCCCCTTCACATTGGCGATCGGCGTCTTCAGCTCGTGGCTGATGCGCCGGGCGAATTCGCGGATGTACTGCTCGCGCGCGGCGAGCGACCCGGTGAGGGAAACGACGGCATCCGAAAGCTGCCCGACCTCTCGCGTTACCGGCTGGGCCAGCGCCTCGATCGCCTCGCGCTCGCCCCCGGCCGCCCGGCGCGCACGTTCGGCGACGATCGACAGCGGCCGCGAGATCGCGAAGCTGGTGATCACGCCCAGGGTCACCATCAGCGCCAGGATCAGCCCGCCGCCGAAGAACAGCGAAAAGCGCTGGCGATAGAGCGCGCGGCGCAGGTCCTCCGGCGTGCGGCTCAGGACCACGGTGCCGATCACGCGGTTGCCGTCCATGACCGGGATGCCCTGGAAGACGCGCACCAGGGTGGCGCGGCTGAAGCCCTCCAGCGGCGGGTTGGTGAGGTCGGTCTCGCGCTCGCGCAAGGTGGCGACGTGTTCGCCCTCGAGCGCGCGGGTGACCTCCATCCAACGGGTCAGATCGTGGCCGAGCAGGGTGCGCGTGGTCGCCACCACGGTGCCCTCGGCGTCGGTCACCAGGATGCCGGCGAGGGTCGTCAACTGGGCTTCCCGGATGATCGGCATGATCGCCTCACCGGCGGCGACGGCGGCGGGATCCGGAATCCCCGTTGCCGGCCGGGTGTTGGGGGCCGAGGGCAGCACCCGGTGGCGCGCGAGGTCGAGTTCGGGCAGGCGCGGCAGCCAGATCGGCCAGTCCTCCGGCACCGTCTCGCCCTCGCCGGTCGCCTCGAACCGGGCGCGCGCGGCGGCCCGCCGGGCCCGTTCCGCCGCCGCCTCCGCCAGGACCGGATCCTCGTACACCGCCGGCCGGCCGTAGTCGGGATCGAGGGCACCGCCGGCCGCCTCGATCAGGGCCGCCTTGTAGGCGGCGGCGACGACAGCCCCTTGCGCGATCAACTGGGACTCGGTCATCCGCACCAGTTCGCTCTCGTAGAGGCGCAGGGCCCAGATGCCGCCCAGCGGCATGGCGATCGCGATCAGGTTGACCAGCACGACGATCGCCCCGATCGGCACGCGCAGTTGCCAGGCACGGGTCGCCAGCCGGCCGGCGGCCGCCGACGCGCGGGCGAGGGTCGGGCGCGCCGTATCGGCCAGGGTCATCGCTTCGGTCCCTCGCGCAAGGTGGTCCGGGCCGCTCAGCAGGGCCCGAGCTTGTAGCCCAGGCCGTGCACGGTCTCGATCACGTCGGCCCCCAGGGCGTCGAACTTCCGCCGCACCCGCCGGATATGGCTGTCGATGGTGCGGTCGGAAACATACTTGTCGACGCCATAGCCCTCGTCCATCAGCCGGTCGCGGGTCAGCACCATGCCCGGCCGGGCGAGGAGGGCGCGCAGGATGCCGAACTCGGTCACCGTCAGCACCACCTCGTCGCCGTCCCAGAAGGCGCGGAACTGCCCCTCGTCCATTTTCAGGCGACCATGTTCCAGGATCTTCGGCGTCGCCTCCTCCGCCCCGCGCGGGCGTTCCAGCCGGCGCAACAGCGCCTTCACCCGCGCGGTCAGCTCGCGCGGGCTGAACGGCTTGGAGACATAGTCGTCGCCGCCCATCTCCAGCCCCAGGACGCGGTCGATCTCGTCGTCCCGGGCCGACAGGAACAGGATCGGCACATCCGACGAGCGGCGGATCTCCCGGCAGACCTGGACGCCATCGACCTTCGGCATCATCACGTCGAGCACGATGACCGCAGGCTGGACGCGCGGAAACTCGCGCAGGGCCGCCTCGCCGTCCGCCGCCTCGACGACGCTGATACCTTCCTGTTCGAGGGCGAAGCGGACGATGTCGCGCAGGCCCG
This sequence comes from uncultured Rhodospirillaceae bacterium, assembly GCA_964397055.1. Taxonomy (GTDB): domain Bacteria; phylum Pseudomonadota; class Alphaproteobacteria; order CAYNIS01; family CAYNIS01; genus CAYNIS01. The sequence goes on from CAYNIS010000064.1 coordinate 6,585, forward strand.
GATCATCGTCGACGACCAGCACCCTGGTCATGAAAACCCCCTGGATCGTCAGCTGTCAGCGCGAATGCCGCCGGATGTGACGCGCGCGTCGGCGGCTGCACATCCCTTGCATCCCTTACCATCGAACCGCCCGGATGACACCCAACTAGGGCCATGCCGGGACGCGAGTGTGATCCTCGAAGACGAACGATCCTTCGAGGGGGAGAACGATGACGATCAGAGCGATCCCGGTCCTGATGCTGGCCGCCGCCCTCGGCCTCGCCAAGAGCGCCACCCCAACACCGGAACCCGCCGCGCGGCCCGCCGCCCGGCTGCCGGCGCCGCCGCGCCTGAGCATCCCGGACCCGGTGATGCCAGACATCCGCCATGACCTGGAAACCGGCCGGGCGCTGACCGATCGACCGGCCTGAGGAGGCCCCAGGCCTCAGATCAGGAAGGGTACCCAGCGGAATTCGGTGTTGAGGGCGAACAGGCTCCACAGCACGAACAGGCCGGCGAGCGACCAGCCGTGCCACAGCCGGATGTAGCGGTAGCCGAGCAGCAGGCCGACGACGACCAGGGTGAACACCAGGAGCCCGATCCTGAGCGCCTGGACCGCATCGTGGGCCGGGATCTGGATGTCCCCGTAGATCAGGGCGTAGACGAACATCGGGACGCCGAGGGCCACACAGATGTCGAAGGTGTTGGAGCCGATCGGGTTGGCGAGCGCATCCTCGTAATTGCCCTTAACCGCGTCCTTCACCGACAGGATGGTGTCCGGGACCGAGGAGGCGGCGGCCCCCAGGAACAGGGCGGTGATGATCGGGTGCACGCCGATCGCCTCCGCCGAGCCGACGATCACTTCCGCCAGGAAATAGCAGGCGACGACCAGGACACCGGTCGTCCAGGAAAGGTCGAACCAGGCCTTGCCCATCGACATCCCCTCGAACTCGTCGTCGTCGTCATCATCGTCGGTGGCCACACCGGCGGCTTCTGCGGCCGCCTGCTCGGCCGCGTGCCGCTGGGTCTGGCGCCACATGAAGCCGGCATAGACGAAGTAGACGCCGATCAGCGCAACGCAGTTCAGCCAGGTGATGCTCGCCCCGCCGAGCAGGATGATAAGGGCGAGTTCGGCGACGATGAGGAAGGCGAGGTCGCGGCTGATCGCCGTCCGGTCGAGCTCGATCTGGTCGACCTGGATCCCGCCGCGGAACGCCACCAGGCCGAGGAGGCCGAGGCGGATCACCCAGGGCGCCATCACCGCGAAGATCACCGCCATCGGGATGAAGACGGAGTTGAAGACGGCGGAGCCAGCGGTCACCGAGATGCCGGCGCCGAGCAGTTCCTCCGCCTCCTCGAGGGAGGCGCCCACGAAGAACAGGAGGGCGACCGTGGTCAGGAATTCCGGCATGGAGGAGCCGACGGCATTGATCGTCGCCCCCTTGACGCCCGGCGGCATGTCACGGCCGAGATAGCCCGCCGCGGGCTCGAAGTGGTCGCAGGCCCAGGCGATGACCGCGGACAGGACAGCTGTGGCACCGATCGCAAGCGGCAGGGCCAGGAACCAGGGCATGTCCATAACGTCGGGTCTCCCGGGGCAAGGGGGGCAGGGCGGAAATGACGGGTGTCGCGGACGGCCAAGAGACTGCGCCACCCTGTCGCCTAAGTAAGGTGTGGGAGGCGCGAGCGACACCCTGTCGCCACCGAAACCCGCGTTCGGTCGGGCTTTTGTGGCTTGATTCCGGATGCGCGGCCGCAACTTCGATGGTCATGACTTCCAGCAACCCCTTCACGCCCGAGCATTTCGCCCGCCATGACGAGGGCGAGGATGCGGCGTTCTATGCGTTCCCGCGTCTGGTCACCCACATCGACGATCCTGCGATCGCCGCGCTGACCGGGTTCTACCGGCGCGTCCTGCCGGCGGGCGGTGATCTACTCGACCTCATGTCCTCCTGGATTTCGCACTATCCGGAGGATGTCGCGTACCGCACGGTGGTCGGCCACGGCATGAATGCGGAGGAGCTTTCGGCCAATCCGCGCTTCGACCGCTGGCATGTCCAGGACCTGAACCAGGACCCGCGGCTGCCCTATCCGGACGCCAGCTTCGATGCCGTCACCATTGCCGTGTCGGTGCAGTATCTGGCGCGACCTGTCGATGTGTTCCGGGAGATTGCCCGCGTCCTGAAGCCGGGCGGCGGGGTGGTCGTCAGCTACTCGAACCGGATGTTCCCGACCAAGGCGGTGGCGATCTGGCAGGCGCTGCCGATGGCCGGTCAGGCGGAACTGATCGCCGCCTACTGCAAGGCGGCGGGCGGCTTTGAAGGGGCCCGCGCCCATGACCTGTCGCCGGGCCCGGGCCAGTCCGATCCCCTGGTCGCGGTCGTGGCAATGAGGTCAGAAGACCGCGATCAGCAGCATGAGGGCGAGGAACATGCCCCAGGCCGCCCGGGCGAGGCGTAGGCCGGCCCAGATTTCCGCAACACCGACCGGCCCCTTGCCGTCCGGCCGGTCGTCGAGGGCGAGGGCGGCAGCGATGGTTGCGACCGGCAGGGACAGGCCGGCATTCGCCCGCCGGCGCATGCCGGCGCGGAAGGCCCGGAAGCCGGCAAATCCGTGCGCGCCCGGTGCGGCGATCGAGGCAAGACAGAGAAACCCGGCGAGGAGCCGTTCCGCCGGCCAATCGATGATCGCGCGCGCCTCCACCGCGGCCTTGCCGAACGCGGGCATACCGCCGTCCTCACCCCTCGAGTCGGCGTTGGCGGCGACCTGGATCAGGACCGCTGCCAGAAGACCGGGGAGCCCGAGCAGGAGATAGGCGAGGCCGGGGGCGACCACCTCTTCCGTCAGCCGCCGGGCCAGGGATGTCACGGCATCGCGCGCGATGTCGCCGACCTCGCGCCCGGTCTGGTCCCGCCCGAGAACCGTGGCGGCAAGGCTGCGGCCGGCCTCGGCATCCTGCCACAGGGTCCGGGCGAGGGCGCGCAGGTCGTCGTCCAGGCGCCGACCGCCCAGGAGAAGGGCCACCAGCGCGACTTCCACGATGGCACCCCCCGGTATGGCCGACCGGCCGAAGGAGATCGCGTTGCCCAGGGCGACCATGACGATCACCCCGACGGTCAGGACGACGACCCCCCGGGCATAGCGTGTCTGCGCATCCTCGTCCGCGCGGTCCCATCCCAAAGCGGCCCAGGCAACCAGCCCGTGGAGCCAGGCGATGGGATGCCCGGTGCGCGGGGCCAGCCGGCGCAGGTTGCCGGCCGCGGCATCGATCAGGAGCCCGGCGGCGAGGATCAGGGCGTGCATGGAGATCAAGGGCAGCAGGCCTTGAGAGAAACGGTGTGGGGACGAACGCTCTTTCAGTGCCCCGGCGACCGATCGGGCACAAGGCTTTCCGGCCCGCCGCAGCGAACGCCCGGAGTAAGCGTTTGGTCACCCGTCCGGGCTATAATCCCGCGGTTCGGCAGGCATCAACGGCTGACCACCGGCGTCAGGGGCGAGGGCCCGCATGTTGCGAAAGCTGCGCATCCTGGCGTTTATCGTGCTGGCCGTCGGAGTCGTCTTCCGGCCCTATCTCGACGCCGTCATCTTCAAGATGAACGGCACGCGCCAAACGACCGGCACCTCCCGGTCGGGCCAGGCGTATCCCCTCATGATCGGGCCGGAAGCCCCGATCCCGGCGTGGCTGCCGCTGCCTGAAGCCGGCTTCGTCGTCGCCCGGTCCGCGCTCATTAAGCCCGCCGGTCAGCCGGCGGAGGGATTCGCGCTGTTCCTGACCCGCACACCGCCGGAGCGGCTGAGGCAACAGTATCGCGCGGATCTCAAGGGGGCCGGCTTCGTCGTCACAACGATGATCCCGACGCTGGCCCAGCAGCGGGCCGGGGCCGTGTTCTCCCTGATCGGCAGCCGGCCGGCGGACGGTGTCGGTGTCACCGTGACCGCCGGCACGACCGAGAGCATGGTCCTGGAGTTCTGGCAGGTCCGTATCGACTGGGGATCGTGACCGGCCCCCGACCCCAGCGACCGGATCACCCCGGAAGCGCGGTTTCGACGACGCGGGAGAACCAGGTCGCCCCGATCGGCAAGAGATTGTCGTTGAAGTCGTAGTGCGGGTTGTGGACCGGCGCTGCGTTGTGGCCGTCCTGGGCCTGGCCGAGCCAGAGATAAGCACCCGGGCGCTGTTCGAGCATGAAGGCGAAGTCCTCGGCCCCGGTCGTCGGCCCCTTTTCCGCGACCTTGTCGGCGCCGACCACCTCTTCCGCGACCTTGCGACCGAAATCCGTCTCCGCGGCATCGTTCACCAGGGTCGGGAACACGCGCGTGTACTTGTACGCGACCTTGGCCCCCTGGGCGCGGGCGATGCCGTCGGCAACCGCCTCGATCTGGCTTTCCATGCGGTCGCGGATGCCCGGGTCGAACATGCGCGTGGTGCCGCACAGGTAGACTTCGTCCGGGACGACGTTGAAGGCGTTGCCGCCGCGGATCTCCCCGACCGACAGGACCGCTGCCTCCAACGGGTCGGTGTTGCGGCTGACCAGCCCCTGCAGCGCGCCGACGATCTGGCAGCCGATGAACACCGGGTCGATGCCGGCATGCGGGAAGGCGCCATGGCTGCCCTTGCCCTTCACCCAGATCTCGAACCGGTCGCCGGCGGCCATCGCGCGCCCCGCACACCAGCCGACCGAGCCGAGCGGCAGGTGCGGCGCATTGTGCACGGCGAAGACGCGGTCGGCCGGGAACTTCTCGAACAGGCCGGCGTCACACATGGCGAGCCCGCCGCCCAGGCCCTCTTCCGCTGGCTGGAAGATGAAGTAGACGGTGCCGTCGAAGTTCCTGCTTTCGGCCAGGTACTTGGCCGCGCCGAGCAGCATGGTGGTATGACCGTCATGACCGCAGGCATGCATGGTGCCGGGCTTGGTCGAGCGGTAGGCCTTGTCCTCGTTGGCTTCCAGGATCGGCAGCGCGTCCATGTCGGCGCGCAACCCCACGGACTTGCCCGACGCCCCGTTCTTGCCGTGCAGGACCCCGACGACACCGGTCTTGCCGATCTCCCGATGTACCTCGATCCCCCAGGACTGAAGGCGCTCGGCGACGACCTGGGAGGTGCGCACCTCCTCGAAGCCGATTTCCGGGTGCATGTGGAAGTCGCGCCGCCACGCGGTCATCTCGTCGTGCAAACTGGCGATGGTGTTGATCACGGGCATGGCGCGGATCGGGCCTTTCATCTTGAAGGGAGGGATGTGCGCTTAGAGTTGACCCGATCCTGAGCCCGGTCAATCAACCTTCGCCCGCCGATTGGTCAGCGGGATCTCCCAGTCCGGCGGCGGCGACGGGTCCGGCCAGCGCTCGACCTCGACCAGGCAGCTCTGCGCCGAGGGGCCCTGGGCGAGGCTGGAAGTGCCCTGATCGCGGGTCAGCACATTGGCGTTGCCGCGCTGGCAGAGGCCGCCGGGCCCGGCCGGCTGGTACC
>CAYNIS010000065.1:0-502 GCA_964397055.1 uncultured Rhodospirillaceae bacterium
GTGACCGCAAGCCCAGGTCAGGATCAGCCAGGTCAGGATCGGTCGGGGCAGGATCGGTCGGGGCAGGATCGGTCGGGGCAGGATCGGGACATCTCCAGCGAACCGGACGACACCGCCGCGGCTGAGGCGCGCCGGTTCCGGGCATCCGTCACCCAGGTGGCCGGCGGGGCCGCGACCGGCCTGTCGGCCGCGGCCGACCCGCCGCTGGAGGCCGACTCGCTCGCCACATTGCCGGTTCAGGTCGCCCAGGCGCAGAGCACGCCGGACCTCGACCTGCCGACAGCGGCGGAACTGCGCGGCATTCGCCATCGGCTGTCCGGCCCGCCGAGCCCGTTGGCAACCGGCCCCCAGGAAACACCGCCGCGGGAAACACCACCGCGGGAAACGAGCCAGCAAGAAACGACCCGGCAAGCGGCTCCGGCGACAACGGCGACCAGGCTCGGATCCCCGCCGGTGCCGTCGGCCCCGAGCACCTCGCCGAGCAGGCCGCGGCCATCATCAA
>CAYNIS010000065.1:512-11908 GCA_964397055.1 uncultured Rhodospirillaceae bacterium
CCGTCGGCCCCCGCCGCATCGATCGGGGAAGTCCCGGCGTCGGCCGCAACACCCGGATGGATGCTGCCGTCGTCGTCGGAAATGCGCGCGCTGCGCGCGCTGGTGGCGACCCGCGACCCCGCCCCCGACGATGCCGCGGGCGGCACGACCACAGCCACCGCCCCCTTGCCGGCCCCGACAGCCACCGCCCGCGCGGGCGACGCTGACGGAACCCTGGCGCCGCCGCCGCTGCCCAGCCCGGATGTCGCCAGCCCGGATATCGATGGCAGTCTGGTGCGCACCGGTCCGCCGACCGACGCCGAGATCGCACGCTACCTCGAAGCACTGCGCCGCGACCCGCGGGGGGCGCGGGCAACCCGCCCCCTCCTGGCGGAAGGTGTCGACACCCTGCCGCCGACGGGCAGCGGCCTCGCCTCGGCAAACCCGGCCGCCGTTCCCGACGCGCGGCCGCCCGCCCCGCTGGTGGCAGATGCAAGCAACGCGGTGCCGGCGAGCGAGATCGCCCCCGCGCCCGCCGGCGATCGCCCGGCGGGTCTGGCTCACCTGATGTCGAAGATCGGGCGCGGCTCCACACCGGTCTCCTCACCGGCGCCGACAACGACGCTCGCGGCCGCTCCGACGCCGGCAACCCCACCGGCGACCACGTCGGCGACCACGTCGGCGACCACGTCGGCGCCTGCCTCCGGCGTCGCACCGGGCGCCGCCCCGGGCCAGCGCGAAGCCGTCATGGCGCCACCGCCATCTGCAACACGCCCGACCACGCAACTCGCCCAGGTGACGGTGCCGGCGAGCGAGATCGCCCCCGCGCCACCGCCGACCGGAGCAACGATCCCGGCATCACCCGTGACCGAACCGGTCACCCTCGAACCGGCATCACCACCCCGCCAGGTTCCGCTGGCAACCGTCACGGAACCGATCCTGCCGACGGTGCCGACGGCAACACTCGTCGATCCGCCGCCAGCCTCCGGGCTCGGCGTGATTGCCGCCCCGACCCCGGCGGCGGAACTGCCCTCTTCGGAAACGCTGCAGGAGCTCCGCGACCTTGCGGATGTTCCGGAACCGGCGACATCGCCCAGCTTCAGCTTCGGGGCGACGACGACCGCCGACGCCACCCAGACCCGCTCGCCGAACCTGCCGCCGCGACCGGAACGGGACACCACCACCTATCCCAACCTGCGCGACGTACCGGAGGTGCCGTCCACCCTGCCCTCCGCCGACGAGCGCCGGCGCCAGCGGGAGCTTCTGGAACAGGATCGCGAACGCAGCCGGGAATTCCGCGATCGGGAGAATGTACCTGGAGACAGCGACGCTCTCGGCACCAGCGACGTGGCGCTGACCGTGCCGCCCCAGACCGGCCTCGTCACGGATGGCGGCGATCGTGCCGATTTCGACAGCCTGACCGCGGCCATGCAGCCGATGGCCGCGCCGACCAGCGAGCTTGCCGGAACCGACACGACCAGTGCGGCCGATCAGGCGGTTGCGGCCATGCTGCCACCGCGCCCCGCAGCCGAAGCGCCGCGCTTCACGCTGCCACCGTCGGCACGGGCGGCCAGCTCGCAGGAAGAGCGTGCGGCCACGCCGGCCAGCCGCGCGATCGGAACGCGCGCCGTGACCGGCAACGAACAGTTGACCCTGCCGCCACCGTCGCTGACCCAGGCCGCCATCGCCGGCGCCGGCCGGACGGGGTGGCGTGACCGGCTCGGCGTGCCAGTCGCCCGCCACGGCGACGGGACGCCACTGACCCCCGAGCCGCGACCGACTGCCCTCAGCGCCGCAGGTTTGCCGAGCCGTGGCGGCGTCGCCCTGCCACCGCCGTCGTTCGTCCCGGCAACCGGCGGGTCGATCGAGACCCTGGTGGTCTCCGGTTCCGGCAGTACCGTGGTGGGGGGCCTCCGCCCCGCACGCCTCTCCGGACGCGCCGCGGCGGCTGAGGTTTCGCGCAGGCTGGCGCAGTCGGCACAACCGGCCCCGCGGGCGCTAGGATCGCCGCCGGCCCCCACATTCGCCCCGGCTCCTGCCGTGGCACCGGCGGCGCGCCTGGCCAACGCCGCCCTGCCGTCCATCGAGATCTCGTCCGACGGGGCGCGGTTCGCGACCCGGCCAGCCCGCCTCAGCAACCTGACGACGACGCTCGTGACACCGACGGGGGCCGCCCCGGCGACCCGCGGTGCCGTGGCGCGTGACCGGGGCGACTTCTCCGTCCTGGCGGCGACCGTGCACTTCGGCCACGGCCAGACCCGGCCGGACGCCCCTGGTCTCGACAAGATCGAGCAGGTCGCCCAACTGCACCGCGCCACCGGCGGCATGGTCCACGTGGTCGGCTTCGCCTCCAGCCGCGGCGGCGGTTCGGACCCGATCCGGGCCCAGCGCATCAACCTGGAGGTCGCCGGCCGCCGCGCGCAGGAAATCGCCAACCGGCTGATCGCGCTCGGCGTCCCGCGCGGCAACATCGACGTCCGGGCGGACGGCGTCGGCCAGCTGCCGCGCATCCCGATCAACGGGCGATCGGTCGAGGCCGCGACCAGGCGGGCCGAGATCTACCTCGACTACGCCCGTGTCGGTGGCTAAGTAGGTCCGCCGCGCGCGAGGGGGGCTTCCACCCCCCAACCGCCGGTGTTCGACGGCTGGATGAGGATCAGGTGTTGGCGTTTGCGTATCGGGGCCTCTGGCCCAATCACTTGCCGGGGCCGCCCGAGGGAGGGCGCCGGTGAGTACCGAAGCGACCGCCAGCGTGCCTGCCGACGTCCGTGCCGGAAGCAATGCGCCCTTGCGCGTCGGCATCGCCGGCCTCGGTACCGTCGGGGCGGAAACCGTTGCCCTGATCGACCGTCAGGGCGACCTCCTGGCTGCCCGCGCCGGTCGGCCGATTGCCGTCACCGCCGTCGCGGCCAGGGATCGCGGGCGGGATCGGGGCATCGACCTCTCGCGCTATGACTGGGCCGACGACGCCATCACGCTCGCCGAACGCGATGACGTCGACGTCGTCGCCGAACTGATCGGCGGGGCGGACGGTGTCGCCCGCGTGCTGGTCGAACGCGCGATCGCGCGCTGCAAGCATGTGGTCACCGCGAACAAGGCGCTCCTCGCCGAACACGGCGCCAGCTTGGTGCCGGCAGCCGAGGCGCGGGGCGTGGTGATCGCCTTCGAAGCGGCGGTCGCCGGCGGCATCCCGGTGGTCAAGGGCCTGCGCGAAGGCCTGGCCGCGAACCGAATCGCCGAGGTTCACGGCATCCTCAACGGCACCTCCAACTACATCCTGTCGGAGATGCGCCAGACCGGCCGCGACTTCGACGCCGTTCTGGCCGAAGCCCAGGCACTCGGCTATGCGGAAGCCGATCCATCTTTCGACATCGACGGGGTCGATGCCGCGCACAAGCTCGCCATCCTGACCGCCCTGTCCTTCGGCAGTGCCATCGACTTCCCGGGCGTCCACGTCGAGGGCATCCGGCATATCTCCGCCCTTGATATCGAATTCGCGGCGGCCCTCGGTTACCGCATCAAGCTGCTCGGCATCGCACGCATGACCGATCACGGTATCGAACAGCGGGTGCACCCCTGCATGGTGCCGGCGGACGCCCCGATCGCCGCGATCGACGGGGTTTTGAACGCGGTCGTTGCAGATGGCGATGCCGTCGACAAGGTCCTGCTGGTGGGGCGCGGGGCCGGTGCCGGCCCAACCGCCTCGGCCGTGGTCGCCGACCTTGTCGACATTGCGCGGGACGGCGATCGCGCCGGGGTCAGGGTCCATCCGTTCGGCGTACCGGGGGCGGAAAGCACGGCGGCGACGCGGGCATCGCTGGCCGACCGGCAGGGTGCCTACTACCTGCGCATCACCGTCATCGACCGGCCGGGCGTGATCGCCGACGTGACGGCGATCCTGCGCGACCATTCGGTCTCGCTGCAGTCGATGCTGCAGCGCGGGCGCGCACCGGATGCCGGGGTCCCGGTGGTCCTGGTGACCCATGACACCGCCGAACGCGACATGATGGCGGCTGTCGAGCGGATCGGCGCCCTGCCGGCAGTGCTGGAGCCGCCGCGTCTAATCCGGATAGAACTGTTCTGACGAGAGCGGGAAGGGAGACCCCGATGGCGGAGAACCAAAGCCAGGCGATGGATCGGAACCTGGCGCTGGAAGCGGTCCGGGTGACCGAAGCGGCGGCATTGTCCGCGTCGCTTCTGATGGGCCGGGGCGACGAGAAGGCCGCCGACCAGGCAGCCGTCGACGCCATGCGTCAGGCGCTCAACAGCCTCGCCATCGACGGCACCGTGGTGATCGGTGAGGGCGAGCGCGACGAAGCCCCGATGCTTTACATCGGCGAACGGGTGGGCGCCGGCGGGCCGCGTATCGACATCGCCCTCGACCCGCTCGAAGGCACGACGATCACCGCCAAGGGCGGGCCGAACGCGCTTGCCGTCGTGGCGATGGCAGAGGAGGGCGGCTTCCTGAATTCGCCCGACGTCTACATGGACAAGATCGCGGCCGGACCCGGCCTGCCGCCGGGGACCATCGACCTCGACGACAGCCCGCAGGAGAACCTGCGCCGGCTGGCGGAAGCACGGAACGCCAGCGTCGAGGATCTGGTCGTCTGCATCCTGGATCGCCCGCGCCATGCCGACATCATCGCCGGCGTCCGGGAGGCGGGGGCGCGGATCATGCTGATCTCCGACGGCGACGTGTCCGGTGTCATCGCCACGGCCCAGCCACAAAGTGGCGTCGATCTCTATGTCGGATCGGGGGGCGCGCCGGAAGGTGTGCTTGCGGCGGCGGCTCTCCGGTGTATCGGTGGCACGATGCAGGGGCGCCTGTTGTTCCGGAACGATGATGAAAAGGCGCGGGCCGCGCGCTGCGGCATCACCGATCTCGACCGCAAATACGGGCTCGAGGATCTGGCCAAGGGCGATGTCATGTTCGCCGCGACCGGGGTGACCGGCGGTCCGATGCTGCGCGGTGTGCGTCGTTTCTCCGGGGGGGCCATGACCCATTCGGTGATCATGCGATCGAAGTCGGGCACCGTGCGTTTCGTCGAGGCACAGCACAACTTCCACCGCAAGACCGGTTTCCTGCCGATGGATCGGTGAGATGGTGGTTGCCCCGGTCGACAATCAGGATCTGGACGACATCGGTCCCGAAGACGCTGCCCCCGGTGCGGAGGGCGCGCTTCTCGGCGTCGATCGGTCCTGGGGCAGCCGTCGCTGGCGGCTGGTCGACCATGACAGCGACCGGGCGGAAATCATTTCCCGCACGCACAATCTGCCGGAGATCGTGGGCCGCGTGCTGGCGGCACGCGGTATCGACGACGCCGATATCGACGGCTATCTGAACCCGCGCCTGCGCGACCAGTTGCCCGATCCGTTCCACCTGAAAGACATGGAACGTGCGGCCGAGCGTCTGGCGGACACCGTCATGGGCGGCGAGCGGGTCGCGGTCTTCGGCGATTACGATGTCGATGGCGCCACCTCCTCCGCCCTTCTCGTGCGCTTCCTGCGCGCCGTCGGCGGCGAAGCGGCCGTCTACATCCCCGACCGTTTGGCCGAGGGCTACGGGCCGAACATCGAGGCACTGCTGGGGCTGAGGCGCGACGGGGCCAGCCTGGTCGTCACCGTCGACTGCGGCATGACCGCGTTCGAGCCGCTGGCCGCGGCGGCGGACGCCGGCCTGCCGGTGATCGTGCTCGACCACCACATCGCGGAAGAGACCCTGCCGGCGGCCTTCGCCGTGGTGAACCCCAACCGCCTCGACGAGACGTCCCCGCTCTGCCGGGTGGCCGCCGTCGGGGTCACGTTCCTTGCCGTCGTCGCGATCAACAGCGTCCTGCGTCGACGGGGCTGGTACGAGAACGCGGAACATCCGGAACCGGACCTGATCGGCTGGCTGGACCTGGTCGCCCTCGGCACCGTCTGCGATGTCATGCCGCTGACCGGCCTCAACCGGGCGTTCGTGTCCCAAGGGCTCAAGATCCTGGGCCAGCGACGCAATCCGGGTCTCGCGGCCCTCGCCGACATCGCCCGCGTCAGCGATCCGGTGACCGCCTATCACATCGGCTTCGTCCTGGGCCCGCGGATCAACGCCGGCGGCCGCATCGGGCGCAGCGATCTGGGGGCCGACCTTTTGGTGACCGACGATGAGGAGGAGGCGCGCCGGCTGGCGCTGGCCCTCGACGAGCTCAATGCCGAGCGCCAGTCGATCGAGGCCGGGGTGATGGCCGCCGCGGTCGACCAGATCGGCGATGGCGAGGACAAGCCGATCCTGTTCGCGGCCGGCGAGGGCTGGCATCCGGGGGTGATTGGCATCGTCGCGTCCAAGCTGAAGGACCGCTTCGACAAGCCGGTGGTCATTTTGTCGGTCGAGGAGGGCGAGGCCCGCGCCTCCGGCCGCTCGGTCCCGGGGGTCGATCTCGGCCAGGCGGTGATCGCCGCGCGCGAGGCCGGCCTGGTCGAAAAGGGCGGCGGGCATCCGATGGCCGCGGGATTTACCGCGCGCGCCGACCGGCTGACTGCCCTTTTCGGGTTCCTCTCCCAGCATGTCTGCTTCACCTCGTCCGCCTGCGACCCGGCCCCTCCGCTCGACGTCTTCGGCACGCTGACCATCGGCGGCTGCACGCCCGGTCTTGTCTGCCAGATCGACCGGCTCGGCCCGTTCGGGGAGAACAACAGCGAGCCGCGTTTCGCCATCGCCGGCGCCCGCGTGATCAAGGCCGACGTGGTCGGCGGCAAGCATGTCCGCTGTGTCCTGTCGTCGGCCTGCGGGTCGGAACGGCTGCGCGCCATCGCCTTCCGCGCGGTCGGCGCCGAACTCGGCGACGGTCTGCTCCGGGGCCGCGGCAGCCTCGTGCATCTGGCCGGGCGGCTGCGGCTCGACTGCTGGAACGGCGTCGACCAGGTGCAGCTGATGATCGACGACGCCGCCCCGGCCGCCGGCTGGTCGCCGCCGAAATCCTGGCCGTCCCGGCAGCGCTAGCGCCGATAGCCTGACAAACAGTGGGACTTGATGGATCGGCCGCGTGATCCTATTATCTTTGGCTCCGGCTCAGCCGACGTCCCCTTCGTCTAGAGGCCTAGGACACCGCCCTTTCACGGCGGCAACACGGGTTCGAATCCCGTAGGGGACGCCATCGCCTCAACCACCGTTGCGGCCGGTGCCGATGCACCGAACACGCCCGATGGTCGCTTGAACAGCGCCAACGCATGGGCGTGCACGCTCGGGTTGGCCGCGGCACACGCGTCCTCGACCACCAGCGTCTCGTACCCGCGATCGAGCGCTTCGCGCACCGTCGTGTGGATGCAGCAGTCGGTGGTCAGGCCGCAGACCACCAGGTTCAGGGTGCCAAGGTCCTTCAAGTGGCCGCCGATCGCCGTCGTCGCGAAGGGGCCGTAACTCGCCTTGTCGAACACGGCCTCGCCCGTGATCGGGGCAGCTTCGGGGACAATCTGCCAGCCGGGTTCCCCGGCGACGAGGGCGCGGCCCAAGGGTCCCGGGTCGCCGACGGCAACCCCCTCCCCCTGGGCGCGCCACAGCCGGTGGGGCTGGGCGTCGGAAAGATCCGGCCGGAACGTCTCGCGCGTGTGCACGACCGGGAAGCCGGCGGCACGGGCCGCGGCGAGCAGCCTCGCGATCGCCGGCAGGGACCCCCGCAGGTGATCAAGATCGGCACCGGAACGGTCCATCATCCCGCCCGGCCCGCAGAAGTCGTGCTGGACGTCGATCACGGCAAGGGCCGTGGTCGCCGGCCCGAACGGGCTCGCCAACGGGAAGTCGAAGGGGAAGGCCGAAACCTTGGGTGCCGCGGTCATGACGGCTTGCCGAGGCGGCGGGTGCCATCGACCCCCGGGCAGGCAACGCCAATCAGCGTGTCGCGGGTGACCAGACCGGCAAGGTCGGCCCGGCTCCACGCTTCAGTCCCGGGAGGGCGCCGGGGCAGCACCATGTAGCGCAGATCCGCGGTGGAATCGACAACCCGAAGATGCATGCCTTCTGGCAGTTCCAGCCCGAACTCGGCCAGGACCGTGCGTGGCTCGCGCACCGCCCGTGCCCGGTACTCGCGCGACTTGTACCAGGACGGTGGCCGCCCGAGGAGCGAGCGCGGATAGCAGGAACACAAGGTACAGACGACTAGGTGATGGACGCTGTCCGTGTTCTCGACGACGGCGAGGTCGGAGGCCTGACCGATATCGATGTCAAGCTCGCCGAGCGCACCCCGGGCATCGGCCAAGAGCCGGCTGCGAAAGGCGGGATCCGTCCAGGCGGTCGATACGATCTCGGCGCCGCGACTGCCGTCCATCGCCTCCATGCGTTCGATCTCGCGCTGAACACCGGCGGCCGTCAGCACACCCTTCTCGATCAAGAGCTCGCGGATCGCCTGTTCCAGGATGCCGTGCGCCCCCGGGGACGGATCGTCGGAGGGCGGCGCGTGGTCGTGATCATGATCGTGAATGTGGTTGTGGTCATGAGGGGGGTCGTGATCGTTCATGCCGGGCGGTCTCCGTCAGCGGCTCGAAGCCACGGCTCGTAGAGGTCGACGATCAAATCGTCCGTGCTGCCCGCGGCATCGGCGAACAGCTCAGCGATACGAAACCGCACCCGATAGAGATGCAGGCGCGGCAGCCCGGCCAGGTGGTAGGCGAGCTTGCCGGGGTCGCGGAAGCGCCCGTGCCAGGCGACGATCTCCCCGCTGCAGCCGAAGAGATAGCGCGGCGTGCGGTAGTGGCCGCGCGGCGGCCCGCTATCGACGCACACACGTGCACCAACGGGGAAGCGAGGGGGCGGCGTCATGCCCGCTCCCCGGCGGCGATGGCGGCCTCCAGAGCTGCGACACGCCGGTCGATCTCCGCATCGGTGAGGACGCCGCGTTCCACCAGCATGATCCTGAGCCCCTCCAGCCAGCGCTGATAGTAGGTCAGGCGCTCGTAGGCCTCCGCCCCGATCGACTCATAGGCGCGGCGGTGGGCGTCAGATGAAAACACCGTCTGGTCGGGTCCGAACAACAGGACGAACATGGCGTCGACCCGCTTGTCGAAGAGGCTCGGCTCGCGATGCGTCGTATCGATCGGACCGGCCGGCCGGCCGCCGAGGTCGTGGACCCCTTCGGCCTCCGGCGGCAGCGATGTCGTCGTCATGATGATCTCCGGCCAGCGCGCAGGCTTCTATTTCAGCGGATTCGCGCGCTCGGCACCAGGGGTGCTGGCAGCAGGGGTGATCCCCCGGCGTCAGTCGCCGCCCGCCCGACCCAGGGGCATGGCCGTGGCTGCGGACGGCGGCTGAGCCGCGTCCGGATGAAGGCGCGCCCATAGCAGGATGCGATCCGACGTGACGTCGGCAATGGTGACCTGGTCAAGTTCCGCCAGAAAGGCCTGGAGCGCACGTCGAAGGGTTTGAGACAGGGCGCACAACTGGATCAGCGGGCAGGTGTTGGTGTCCGGGTCGAAGCATTCGACGAGGTCGAGACTGTCCTCCGTCCGGCGCACGACCTCCCCGACGGTGATCTGCTCAGGCGGCTTGGCGAGGCGGAAACCGCCGGATCTGCCGCGCACATTCTCCAGATATCCCCAAACGCCGAGCTGGTGGATGCACTTCAGCATGTGCGCGCGAGAAATACCGAACGCGTCGGCGACATCTTGCGCCCGGCTCAGACTATTGCCCCGCATCGCCGCGTACATCAGCGTGCGCAGGGCAAAGTTGGTGAACGTGGTGAGCCGCATGGAATGGCCCCGCGAAGGAAAGATAGATGCAGCGTAGTACTTTTCGAACACGCAGAAAAGTGCTACATCATATATAACTTAAGGAAACGAGAACACACATTGGGAGGCCGCCGCCATGACGTACCCGATCGATCTCAGCCGGTCGCCGACGGTCGAGGGCTTCTTCGATCCGGCAACCTTCACGATCAGCTACATCGTCACCGACCCAGGCTCAAAGGCCTGTGCCATCATCGATTCGGTGATGGACATCGACTATGCGGCGGGCCGGATCACCTATGAGCACGCGGATGAGTTGATCCGGGTCGTCAAAGAACTTGGCCTTGAGCTCGAATGGCTCCTGGAGACCCATGTCCACGCGGACCATCTGTCGGCCGCCCCGTACATTCAGCGCGAGATCGGGGGCCGATTGGGCATCGGCCGGAACATCACCCTGATCCAGGAGACCTTCGGCAAGGTCTTCAACGAGGGCACCGAGTTCAAGCGCGACGGCAGCCAGTTCGACCGGCTGTTCCAGGACGGCGACACCTTCGCCATCGGCGGCCTCACCGGCTTTGCGATGCACACGCCGGGTCACACGCCGGCCTGCATGACCTTCGTGATCGGCGATGCCGCCTTTGTTGGCGACACCCTGTTCATGCCGGATGGCGGCACGGCGCGCGCCGACTTTCCCGGGGGCGATGCCGGAGAGCTCTATGACTCCATCATGAAGGTGCTCTCCCTGCCGGACGAGATGCGGCTGTTCATATGCCACGACTACGGTCCCGGGGGCCGGGAATACCGCTGGGAGACAACCGTCGGCGAGGAGAAGGCCGCGAACATCCATGTCGGCGCCGGCCGGACCCGCGAAGAGTTCGTCGCCATGCGCACCGCGCGCGACGCGACCCTGGACATGCCCAAGCTGATCATCCCGTCGCTGCAGGTGAACATGCGCGCCGGCAAGATGCCGCCGGCCGACGAGTCCGGGCAGGTCTTCCTCAAAGTGCCGGTCAACATGCTGTGAGCCGGCTTGCCAAGATGCTGCCGATCCTGGATTGGGGCCGGCGCTACGACCGCGACCAGCTGACCAACGACGTGGTCGCCGCGGTCATCGTGACGATCATGCTCATCCCCCAGTCGCTGGCCTATGCCCTGCTCGCGGGGCTGCCGCCGGAGATGGGGCTCTACGCCTCGATCCTGCCGCTGGTCGCCTATGCCGTGTTCGGCACCAGCCGGGCGCTGGCGGTCGGGCCCGTCGCCGTCATCTCCTTGATGACCGCGGCCGCCGTCGGCGCCGTTGCCGAGCCTGGCAGCGCGGACTACGCGGCAGCCGCCATCACCCTCGCCCTCATGAGCGGC
Organism: uncultured Rhodospirillaceae bacterium; assembly: GCA_964397055.1. GTDB lineage: Bacteria > Pseudomonadota > Alphaproteobacteria > CAYNIS01 > CAYNIS01 > CAYNIS01. Next base: position 11,544 of record CAYNIS010000065.1, read on the forward strand.
GCGATGCTGATGGTCCTCGGTATCTTCCGGCTCGGCTTCCTTGCCAACTTCCTCAGCCACCCGGTGATATCCGGCTTCATCACCGCGTCGGCCGTGATCATCGCCGCTAGCCAACTGCGGCACATCCTGGGCATCCAGGCTTCGGGCCACAGCCTCTTGGCCCTCCTGCTGTCGATCGCGGAACAGCTGCCCTGGACCAACCTCGTCACGCTCGGGATCGGGATCACCGCGACCGCCTTCCTGTTCTGGGTTCGAAAAGGACTGAAGCCGCTCCTGATCGGTGCCGGCCTGCCGCCGCGCAGCGCCGACGTCCTGGCGAAGGCCGGGCCGATCGCCGCGGTCGCGGCCACCACCGCGATCACCTG
>CAYNIS010000066.1:0-1512 GCA_964397055.1 uncultured Rhodospirillaceae bacterium
CGCTTCGCCGACGAGATCGCCGGGGTCCCGGAACTCGGCCAGCTCGGCCGTGGCGAGGATTCGGAAATCGGCACCTATGTCGAGGAGGCGGTGAAGAGCGAACTGTCGGGCAACATGATCGACATCTGCCCGGTCGGCGCGCTCACCTCCAAGCCATATGCGTTCAACGCGCGGCCGTGGGAGCTGAAGAAGACCGAGACCATCGACGCGCTCGACGCCGTCGGCGCCAGCATCCGGGTCGACGTTCGTGGCCCCGACGTCCTGCGGGTGCTGCCGCGCCTGCATGAGGACGTCAACGAGGAGTGGCTGGGCGACAAGAGCCGCTTCGCCTATGATGGGCTGAGGTGCCAGCGTCTCGACCGCCCGTTCATGCGCGTCGACGGCAAGCGCCGGGCGGTGGCCTGGGAGCAGGCGCTGATGGCCACCGCCGACCGGCTGACCAAGACCGCACCGGGTCGGGTCGCCGCGATCGTCGGCGACATGGCCGACGCCGAATCGATATTCGCGCTCAAGTCAATCCTCGACGGCGTCGGGGTGACGAGCCTCGAGTGCCGCCAGGACGGCGCGCGGTTCCCGGCCGCCAACCGCGGCGACTATCTTTTCAACACGACCATCGCCGGGGCAGAGACCGCGGATGCGGTGCTGCTGGTGGGGTCCAATCCGCGCTGGGAAGCGCCCCTGGTCAACGCGCGCATCCGCAAGGCCTGGGTGAACGATCGCATCAAGGTCGCAGGCATCGGCCGGCCCCACGATCAGACCTATCCGGTCGAATGGCTTGGGGCGGGGCCGGACACCCTGACCGAGCTGGCCGAGGGACGCCTCGACTTCGCAAAGGTGCTGGAGGCCGCCGGGCGTCCGATGCTGGTCCTCGGCATGGGGGCGCTTCGTCGCGCGGACGGGGAGGCGGTCCATGCCGCCGCCGTGCGGGCCGCCGAGCGCTTGGGCCTGGTCAAGGACGACTGGTGCGGCTTCAATCTGCTGCACACGGCTGCCGCCCGGGTTGGCGCCCTTGATCTGGGCTTCGTGCCCGGCCAGGGCGGCCGCGATCTCGCCGGCATCTACGAGGCGTGCGCGGCGGGCGAGATCGACACCGTCTTCCTGCTCGGGGCTGACGAGGTCGATACCACGCGCCTCGGCAATGCGACGGTCATCTACCTCGGCCATCACGGCGATCGCGGTGCGTCCCGCGCCGATATCCTGCTGCCGGGAGCCGCCTACACTGAGAAGAGTGCGACCTTCGTCAATACCGAGGGGCGGGTCCAGGTCGGCCGCCAGGCGCTGTTCCCGCCCGGAGAGGCACGCGAGGACTGGCGTGTCCTGCGGGCCCTGTCGGAGATGACCGGCACCCGGCTGCCGTTCGACAGCCTTCTGGCCCTGCGCGACGCCATGGCGAGCGCCCATCCGCTATTCGCCGCGATCGACCAGGTGACCCCGGTCCGGCCCGGTCCGGCGGGCGAGGGCAGCCCGTCTTCCGTGCCGCTCGCGCCGGCCATCGACAACTACTACATGACC
>CAYNIS010000066.1:1522-11900 GCA_964397055.1 uncultured Rhodospirillaceae bacterium
CCGGGCGTCGGAGACCATGGCCGCGTGCACGGCCGAGTTCCTCGCCATCCAGGAAGGCACCGGCACCGATGGCTGAGCTCCTGTCGACCATCGTCTGGCCGTTCATCGTCCTCACGGTGAAGATCCTGGTGCTGGTGGTGCCGCTTCTGATCGCGGTCGCCTACCTCACCTACGCGGAACGCAAGGTCCTGGCGCTGATGCAGCTGCGCCAGGGGCCGGTGACCGTCGGCCCCTTCGGCCTGCTCCAGCCCTTTGCCGACGGGCTGAAACTGTTGATGAAGGAGACGATCCTGCCGTCGGGGGCGAACCCGGTGGTGTTCGTCGCAGCCCCGATGCTGACCTTCCTGTTGAGCCTGATCGCCTGGGCGGTGATCCCGGTTTCGGCGGGGGTCGTGCTCGCCGACATCAATGTCGGGGTGCTCTACCTGTTCGCGATCTCCTCCCTCGGCGTCTACGGCATCATCATGTCGGGCTGGGCCTCCAACTCGAAATACGCGTTCCTCGGCGGGTTGCGGTCGGCCGCCCAGATGGTGTCCTACGAGGTCTCGATCGGTCTGGTGATCGTGACCGTCCTGTTGACCGTGGGTTCGTTGAACCTGACCGAGATCGTCGAGACGCGGCAGCCCCTATGGGTCTGGATCCTGCTGTTCCCGATGATGATCGTCTTTTTCATCTCCTGCCTGGCGGAGACCAATCGCGCGCCGTTCGACCTGCCGGAGGGCGAGTCCGAACTGGTCGGCGGCTACAACGTCGAATACTCGTCGATGTCGTTCGCGCTGTTCTTCCTCGGCGAATACGCGAACATGATCCTGATGAGTGCGATGACCGTCATCCTCTTCCTCGGGGGATGGCTGCCGCCGCTCGGCCTCTATTTCCCGCCCTTCACCTGGATCCCGGGCTTCATCTGGTTCGCGCTCAAGGTGTCGGCGGTGCTGTTCTGTTTCATCTGGGTCCGCGCGACCGTGCCGCGCTACCGCTATGACCAACTGATGCGGCTGGGCTGGAAGGTGTTCCTGCCGCTCTCGCTGGTGTGGGTCGTGGTGGTCGCCGGCGCCATGCTGGCTTCCGGCAGGCTGGCCAACTGACGCCGGGAGCGTCGGACAGGTTTCACAGGGGGTCGCGACCGGCGGCCCGACGAAAGGGACGACGGGGTCATGGCATTCCTCGACCAGGCTGCGCGCTCGATGCTCCTGTCGGAGCTGGTGAACGGGCTCGGCCTTACCTTCAGCTACATGTTCAAGCCGCGCGCGACCTTGAACTACCCGTTCGAAAAGGGGCCGATCAGCCCGCGCTTCCGCGGCGAGCATGCCCTGCGCCGCTATCCCAACGGCGAAGAGCGGTGCATCGCCTGCAAGCTGTGCGAGGCCATCTGCCCCGCGCTCGCGATCACGATCGAGGCGGAGCCGCGTGAGGACGGGTCACGGCGGACCACGCGCTACGACATCGACATGACCAAGTGCATCTACTGCGGCTTGTGCCAGGAGGCCTGCCCGGTCGATGCGATTGTCGAGGGGCCGAATTTCGAGTTTGCGACCGAGACGCGTGAGGAACTCTACTACAACAAGGAAAAGCTGCTGGAAAACGGCGACCGCTGGGAAGCGCAGATCGCCGCCAACCTTGCAGCCGACGCGCCCTATCGCTAAACCCGTCGGTGATCTTGAGCCGGCCCGTTAAGCCTGGGTGCAAGGACATCGCGCCCGGCGACGGGCCATTGCGAGTTTGGGGGACTGATGGTCACCGCGCTCTTCTTCTACCTGTTCTCCGCGCTCGCGGTGGCCAGCGGCATCATGGTGATCTCGTCGAAGAACCCGGTCCACGCGGTTCTCTACCTGATCCTCGCGTTCTTCAATTCGGCCGGCCTGTTCCTGCTCTTGGGGGCCGAGTTCGTCGCGATGATCCTGGTCATCGTCTATGTCGGCGCGGTCGCGGTCCTGTTCCTGTTCGTGGTCATGATGCTCGACATAAACTTCGCCGAACTGCGCGCGAACCTGATGCAGGCGTTGCCCGTGGGTGTCCTGATCGGCCTCGTCCTGTTGTCGGAGCTTATCCTGAGCGTCGGGGAATGGACGATCCCCGAGCGGGCGTTGGAAAACCGCCTGCAGCCGATCGAGGTCCTGACCGCGCCTGAGGGGGTGACCAACAGCCATGCGCTGGGGCAGGTGCTCTACACCGACTACATCCTGGCGTTCCAGGGTTCGGGCATGGTCCTCCTTGTGGCGATGATCGGGGCGATCGTCCTGACCCTGCGCGCGCGCGAAGGCGTGCGACGCCAGTCGATCGCGGATCAGGTCGCCCGCAGGCGGGAGGATGTCATCGTCATCCACAAGGACGACATCACCCGGGAAGCGGCGGAGTAGTCGGCCATGGAAATCGGACTCGGGCACTTCCTGACGGTTGCCGCCATCCTGTTCACGCTGGGTGTCGTCGGCATCTTCATCAATCGCCGCAACGTCATCGTGATCCTGATGTCGATCGAGCTGATGCTGCTCGCGGTCAACATCAATTTCGTCGCCTTCTCAGCCTATCTGGGCGATCTGGTCGGCCAGGTCTTCACCATGTTCATTCTGACCGTTGCGGCGGCGGAGGCGGCCATCGGGCTCGCCATCCTGGTCGTCTATTTCCGCAACCGCGGGACCATCGCGGTCGAAGACATCAGCATGATGAAGGGCTAGGGGCGCCTTAGATGTACTATCTCGCCGTCTTTCCGCCGCTCCTGGCTGCCATCGTTGCCGGCCTGTTCGGGCGCAGCCTTGGCGACCGCGGGGCCCAGGTCGTCACCTGCGGGGCGATGACCGTCGCGGCCTTGAGCTCGCTTCTGGTCTTCTTCTTCGGCGTCGACGCCGCCCCGGAACTGGCCCACGGCCACGGTGGCGGCCACGGGGACGCCCATGGCGGGGGTCACGGCGAGGTCGCGATCTATGCGGCGGAGGCGGTCAAGCGCGTGTCGATCACCTGGATCCATTCGGGCGATCTCGTCGTCGACTGGGTGCTGCGCTTCGACACGCTGTCGGCCGTCATGGTGATGGTCGTCAACCTGGTGTCCTGCGCTGTCCACTACTACTCGATCGGCTATATGAGCCACGACCCGGACAAGCCTCGGTTCATGGCCTATCTCAGCCTGTTCACCTTCATGATGCTGATGCTGGTGACGGCCGACAACTTCGTGCAGATGTTCTTCGGCTGGGAGGGCGTGGGCCTCGCCTCCTACCTCCTGATCGGCTTCTGGTATCAGCGGCCGACCGCGAACCGCGCGGCGATCAAGGCGTTCATCGTCAACCGCGTGGGTGACTTCGGCTTCGCGCTCGGCATCGCCGGCGTGTTCCTGGTCTTCGGGTCGCTCGATTTCGACTTCGTCTTCGCCGAAGCGCCGCGCAAGGCCGACGCCACCATCGACTTCCTGGGCTTCCAGTTGCCCGCGCTGGAGGTCGTGTGCCTGCTGCTGTTCATGGGGGCCATGGGCAAGTCGGCCCAGCTCGGCCTGCACACCTGGCTGCCGGACGCGATGGAGGGGCCGACCCCGGTCTCCGCCCTGATCCACGCGGCGACCATGGTCACCGCCGGTGTCTTCATGCTGGTGCGCTGCTCCTACCTCTTCGAATACGCGCCGACAGCGCTCGAGGTGGTGACGATCGTCGGCGCGCTGACCGCGTTCGTGGCGGCAACGATCGGCATGACCCAGTTCGATATCAAGCGGGTCATCGCCTATTCGACCATGAGCCAGCTCGGCTACATGTTCTTCGCGATCGGCGTTTCCGCCTATTCGGCTGCGATGTTCCACCTGTTCACCCATGCCTTCTTCAAGGCTCTCCTGTTCCTCGGCGCCGGTTCGGTGATCCACGCTATGTCGGACGAGCAGGACATGCGCAAGATGGGCGGGGTCTGGCACCTGATCCCGCAGACCTACGCGGTCATGTGGATCGGCTCGCTGGCGCTGGCGGGCATCGGCATCCCGGGCATCTACGGTTTCGCCGGCTTCTATTCGAAGGACGTGATCCTGGAAGCCGCCTACGCCGACGGTTCTCTGCACGGCATCTTCGCCTTCTGGCTCGGCATCGTCGCGGCGTTCATGACCGCCTTCTACTCCTGGAGGCTGCTTCTCATGACCTTCCATGGGGCACCGCGGGCCAACGAACATGTCATGGCCCACGTCCATGAAAGCCCGAACGTCATGCTCTACCCGCTGTCGTTCCTGGGGCTCGGCGCGCTCTTCGCGGGCTCGCTTGGCCACGAGGCATTCGTCGGGCATGACAATGCGGTGTTCTGGGCCCGCTCGATCTTCGTGCTGCCGGAAAACGACACCGTGGCGGCCGCCCATGACGCGCCCTTGTGGGTCGCGCTCCTGCCGCTCGTCGCCGGTCTCTCCGGCATCTTCATGGCCTGGAAGATCTACGAGGGCGGGGAGAAGTCGACCGATGACGAACTGATCGGCTTCGGCAGCGCCTACCGCCTGTCATTCAACAAGTGGTACTTCGATGACATCTATGCCGCGGTGATCGAGCGACCGGTCAATTGGGCAGCCCGCGGCCTCTGGCAGCAGGTCGATCAGAACGTGATCGACGCGTTCGGGCCGGACGGTGTCGCAAGTGCCACCCAGGTCGCGACCCGACAGCTGGTCCGGTTCCACACCGGCTACGTCTTCCACTACGCCTTCGCCATGCTGCTCGGCATCGTTCTTCTGCTGGGCTGGTATCTCATGGCGACATTCAATTGATCGGCAGTAGAGGCGACAACGGACAATGAACGGGTTTCCGCTGCTCTCGATGGTGACCTTCCTGCCGCTGGTGGGGGTCCTGTTCCTGATGCCGATCCGCGGCGATCAGGCCGTGGTCAACCGCAACGCCAAATACGTGGCGCTGTGGACCTCGGTCATCACCTTCGTCCTGTCGCTGTTCGTACTGGTCAATTTCGACCCGGCGAACCCGGACTTCCAGATGGTCGAGCGGTTCGAGTGGCTGACCGGCACCGGCATCTATTACCAGCGCGGGGTGGACGGCATTTCGCTCTGGTTCATCCTCGGCTCGACGCTGCTGACGCCGATCTGCGTTCTGGCCGCCTGGGAGGCGGTCGAGACACGGGTGAAGGAGTTCATGATCGCCCTCCTGGTCCTCGAGACCATGATGATCGGCATGTTCACGGCAACCGACCTGATCCTCGCCTACATCTTCTTCGAAGGCGTGCTTCTGCCGATGTTCATCATGATCGGCGTGTGGGGCGGGCCGCGGCGCATCTATGCCGCCTACAAGTTCTTCCTCTACACCCTGGTCGGCTCGGTTCTGATGCTGCTGGCCATGATGACGATCTACGTGTGGAGCGGCATCGATCCGGCGACGGGCGCGTTCTCGGTGGCACAGGCGACGACCCGGATGGACATCATCATCGACGATGTCCGCATTCCGTTTTCGATCCAGGTCTGGCTGTGGCTGGCGTTCCTCGCCTCGTTCGCGGTCAAGTCGCCGATGTGGCCGGTGCACACCTGGCTGCCCGACGCCCATGTGGAGGCGCCGACGGTGGGGTCGGTCATGCTCGCCGGCATCCTCCTGAAGATGGGCGGGTACGGCCTGATCCGCTTCTCGGTGCAGATGCTCCCCGAAGCGACCGCCTATTTCGCGCCACTGATCTACACGCTGTCGGTGATCGCGATCATCTACACGTCGCTGGTCGCCCTGGCGCAGTCTGACATCAAGAAGCTGATCGCCTATTCGTCGGTGGCCCATATGGGGTTCGTGACGCTGGGCATCTTCACCATGACCATGCAGGGCATGGATGGTGCTATGTTCCAGATGCTGTCCCACACCGTGGTCTCGGCGGCCCTCTTCCTGTGCGTCGGCGTGATCTACGATCGCCTCCACACGCGCGAGATCGACCGCTATGGCGGACTTGCCCAGAACATGCCGGCCTATGCCCTGGTGTTCATGGTGTTCACCATGGCCTCGGTCGGCCTTCCGGGCACTTCTGGCTTTGTCGGCGAGTTCCTGACCATCGTCGGGACTTTCCAGGTGTCGACGACGACCGCCCTGTTCGCGACCCTCGGCATCGTTCTCGGGGCCACCTACATGCTTTCGCTCTACCGGCGGGTGTTCTTCGGCAAGCTCGAGAAGGACGACGTCAAGCGCATGCCGGATCTCACCTTCCGCGAGCGCATGGTGTTCGCTCCCCTGGTGACCCTGGTGCTGTGGATGGGCGTGTACCCCGCCACCTTCCAGAGCCGGTACCAGGCGACGGTCGCCAAGATCATCGAACAGCACGAAGAGCGGGTAACCGCGGCCGGTATCCGTCCCCTGGGCGGCATCCTGGTGGCGGAACGCTGAGGCCAAGACCGGCGACCCGTGCTTGAGCGGGCTGCCACCGGATCGAAGGGATGACTGTCATGGCCGAACAGCTGGTGCTGTGGCCCGCGGGTGCCGAGATTTTCCTCGCCATCGCGGCGATGACGCTGCTGGTCTTCGGCGTTTTCCAGGGCGACGGTTCCGCGCGCATGGTCAATGCCCTGGCGGTGTCGAGCCTGGGTGTCGCGGCACTGTTCCTGTTCGGCCACGGGCCGGCCACCGTGACCGGCCTGCATGATCTCTTTATCAGCGACCTCTTCTCCCAGCTCATGAAGATCATGGTGCTGTTCGGGTCGGCCCTTGCCCTGATCCTCGCCCAGCCGTTCCTCGAACGGGAGAACATCGCCCGTCCCGAATACCCGGTCCTGGTCCTGTTCGCGACGCTCGGCATGATGCTGATGATCTCCGCGAACGATCTCCTCACCGCGTATATCGGGCTCGAACTTCAGAGCCTTTCGCTCTACGTGCTCGCCGCCTATCGGCGCGACAACGTCCGCTCCTCGGAAGCCGGCCTCAAGTACTTCGTCTTGGGGGCGCTCGCCTCCGGTCTGCTGCTCTACGGCATGTCGCTGGTCTACGGCTTCTCCGGCACCACCCATTTCCCGGAGCTCGCGATCGTCCTCAATCCGGAGGATCCGGTTTCCATCGGCGTCATCATCGGCATCGTCTTCATCTGTGCCGGGCTCGCGTTCAAGGTTTCGGCCGTGCCCTTCCACATGTGGACGCCGGACGTCTACGAGGGCTCGCCGACCCCGGTCACGACGCTGTTCGCGATCGCCCCGAAGGTCGCCGCCATCGCCCTCTTCGCGCGCCTGCTCGCCCAGCCGTTCATCGGCATGGCCGAACACTGGCAGGAGGTGCTGATGTTCCTCGCCGCCGCATCGATGGTCTGGGGCTCGGTCGCGGCGATCGGCCAGACGAATATCAAGCGCCTGATGGCCTACAGCTCGATCGCCCATATCGGCTTCGCGCTGGTCGGGCTCGCAGGGGCCGCGATGCCGGATCCGGAAACCGGACTGATGATCGCCAATCCGGCGGGGGTCAGCGGCATCGTCGTCTACATGGCGACCTACATCTTCATGACCGCCGGGGTCTTCGCCGTCATCCTGTCGATGCGCCAGCAGGACCGGCCGGTGGAATCCATCGACGAACTGGCGGGCCTGTCGCGCACCAGTCCGCTGATCGCGCTCGCCATGGCGGTCTTCATGTTCTCGATGGCGGGAATTCCGCCGCTTGCCGGTTTCTTCGGCAAGTTCGCGGTGTTTCTGGCGGCGATCGAGGCCGGGCTCTACGGCCTCGCGATCCTCGGCATGCTGGCGAGTTGTGTCGGCTGCTACTACTACCTGCGCATCGTGAAGGTCATGTATTTCGACGAAGCGCGGGAGCCCCTGGACAAGCCGTTCACGGCGGAGGCGAATGCCGTCGTTGCCATCTCTGCCGCGGTGACCTTCCTGTTCATCCTTGCCACCCCCGTCGTGTTCAGCGCTGCCAGTGCCGCGTCGGCCGGGCTCTGATCAGGTGCCTCTGATCGGGCTGTCCCGCGCATGACGTCGACCTCGACCACCCCGCTCCTGCCCTGGGAAGAGCCGGATCCCGAGCTCCTGCCGGGCTGGCGCCTGATCCGGGTGCCGGAGGTCGGCAGCACCAGCGACCTCGCGCGCGCGGAGGCGGACAACGGGGCCGAGCATGGAACCGTCATCTGGGCGCGGCGGCAGGTCGGCGGCCGGGGGCGAATGGGCAAGGCCTGGGAGTCGCCGATCGGCAACCTCTACTGCTCGGTCGTCCTCCGCCCCGATTGCGAGATGAACGAGGCAGCCCAGATATCCTTCGTCGCGGCTTTAGCTGTCGCGGACACCTTGGGCGGATTTCTGCCGACCGGGATCGAGCGCAAGCTCAAATGGCCGAACGATGTTCTGGTCGACGGCAAGAAGATCTGCGGTATCCTTCTCGAATCAAACGGCAGGCTGGCGAAGGAAGGGTCGAGCCGATTGGACTGGCTGGTGCTCGGGATCGGCATCAATGTTGCGTCGTACCCGGCGGTGACGCCGTACCCGACCACTGCGATGAAGGTTGCCGGTGCCGACCGCACGCTGACCCCGGGCAAGGTTCTGACGGTGCTGTTGCGCCATCTTCACCTGTGGTTGAAGCGGTGGCAAAAGGAAGGCTTCGCACCCGTGCGCGTCGCCTGGCTCACCCGGGCCCACCGTCCGGGCGATATGGTCAAGGTGAAGCTGGGCATGGACCTGCTGGAGGGCCGGTTCAGCGGCATCGACGACAAGGGCGCGCTGGTGATCACGCTGGCCGATGGCACGGAACAGCGGGTCATGGCGGGCGAGGTGTTTTTCTGATCGGCATCGCCGTCGCGGCGGGCCGACCCATGTTGTTGAACGAGAGCGCTGGTCGCCACCGACCAGAACCGAGAGCATGCGAAAGACCGTTGAGGAGATGACCCTGGGACGCCGACCGCCGACAACCGCCCGTCTGACCCGGGCCATCGGAAAGCGCTGCCGATGAATGGCGGGATGATGACCGGCAGCTTCGATTTCGCCGGCGATACCGACGAACTCTACTTTGTCGCTTTGGGCGGGGCAGGGCATTTCGGCGCCAACCTGAACCTCTACGGGCATGGCGGCCGCTACCTCATGGTCGATCTCGGCATGGGCTTCGGCGATGACTCGACACCGGGCATCGACGTCCTGGTGCCCGATCCGGTCTTCATTGAGGAACGCCGCGACCGCCTCGAAGGGCTGGTCGTCACCCATGCGCACGAGGACCACATCGGTGCGATTGCCCATCTGTGGCCGCGCATCGGCTGCCCGATCTATGCCAGTGCCTTCACCCTGTCGGTCCTGCGACCGAAGCTCCGGGAAGCCGGGCTTGGCAATCGGGTACCGCTGATCGAGGTGCCGCGCCCCGGCCGGCTCGACATCGGGCCGTTCGATGTCGAGTTCGTGCCGGTCACCCATTCCGTGCCGGAGGCGAGCCTGCTTGCGATCCGCACGCGCGCCGGGACCATCGTCCACACCGGCGACTGGAAGCTGGACCCGGATCCGGTGATCGGCGACGTCACCGACGAGGCCGCCCTCGGGCGCATCGGCGGGGAGGGGGTGCTGGCCGTCATCGGTGATTCCACCGGGGCGCTGACGCCGGGCAGGTCGGGTTCGGAAGGCGCGCTGCAGGACAGTCTGGTCGACCTGTTCGCTCGCTACGACGGCCGCCGCATTGCCGTCGCCTGCTTTGCCTCCAACGTCGCGCGGGTCGAGAGCATCGCCAAGGCGGCTCTCGCCCATGACCGTCAGGTCGCCCTGATCGGCCGCTCCTTGCATCGGATCGAGCAGGCAGCCCGCCAGGTCGGCTACCTCTCCGACGTCCCGGATTTCGTCGAGCCGGAGGACGTGGACCTGATCCCGCGCGAGAACCTGGTCCTGATCTGCACCGGCTCTCAGGCCGAGCCGCGATCGGCCCTGACCCGGATCGCCGCCGACGACCATCCCGACGTCTCGCTGGAAGAGGGCGACGTCGTCATCTTTTCCGCACGCGCGATCCCGGGCAACGAGACCGAGATCATCCGGCTCCAGAACCAGCTGAGCCATCGCGGGATCGAGGTGGTGACCGATTCCGACGCCTTCGTCCACGTCTCCGGCCATCCGTCCCGCGACGAACTGACCGAGCTTTATCAGATGCTGCGGCCCCAGGCGCTGATCCCGGTCCATGGCGAGCTCCATCACATGACCGAACACGCGCGCCTCGCCCAGGAGTGCCAGATCCCGACCACGCTGGTGCCGGAGAACGGAACCGTCATCCGGCTCGCACCCGGCCCGCTGCAGGTGGTGGCGGAGGTCGAGCACGGCTATCTCGGCATCGACGGCAAGCGGCTGCTGCCGCTCGACGGGGCGGTCATGCGCTCGCGCCAGCGCATTATTCAGGCTGGGGCCGCCGTGGTGACGGTGGTTCTCGACCGGGCGGGCAACTTGGTCGCCGATCCGGTGGTGACCGCCCTTGGCCTGATCGACGAGGTCGAGGAGCCGGATGCCCTGTTCGACGCGGCGGAA
>CAYNIS010000067.1:0-11874 GCA_964397055.1 uncultured Rhodospirillaceae bacterium
TGGCGGCACCGTCCATCGCGCCGAAGAACGCGCTCTCCTCCTCCAGCTCGCGGCGGCGGACGCGCGCGTCCTTCTCCGTGATCAGGCCGGAGGAGAGGTCGGCGTCGATCGCCATCTGCTTGCCGGGCATGGCATCCAGGCTGAAGCGTGCCGCAACCTCCGCGATGCGGCCCGAGCCCTTGGTGATGACGATGAAGTTCACCAGCACCAGGATCGCGAACAGGATGACGCCGATGACGTAGTTGCCGCCCATGACCAGGGCGCCGAACGCCTGGATGAGCTGCCCGGCGGCGTCGGTCCCCGAATGCCCCTCCGACAGGATGAGGCGGGTCGAGGCGATGTTGAGGGCAAGCCTCAGCATCGTCGTGATCAGGAGGATCGCCGGGAAGGAGGTGAATTCCAGCGGCTTCTGGATGAACAGCACGGTCGTCAGGATGAGGACCGCGAACGTCATCGACACCGCGAGAAAGAGGTCGAGCAGGAACGCCGGCAGCGGCAGCAGCATGATCATGAGCACGCCGAGCACGCCGAGGGCGAGCCCGACATCGCCGCGCATCACATTGGCCTGCAACTGGCCCAGGAAGTCGCCGCCGGAGCCGAGCCCGGCGAGCGACCCGCCGATGCCGCCCCCGCCGCTGCCGCTGCCGCCGGGCTCCGTCGTCTGGTCAGACATCGCCGATGCCCTCCTGGCGGCCCACGGGGTGGTTCGCTGCCGGCCTCATGCCGCTAGATCGCCATACGGTCGGTCGAGGACGGTGGCGGAACCGCCATGCCGTCGTCGCTGTACTGCTTCAGCTTGTTGCGCAGGGTCCGGATCGAAATGCCGAGGATCGTCGCGGCGTGGGTCCGGTTGCCGGCGGTGTGATGCAGCGTGTCGAGGATCAGGTCGCGTTCGACATCCGCGACCGTGCGGCCGACCAGGGACCGGGTGCCGGCGGCCGCCCCGGGCTCATCAGCGGCCGCAGACGCGGGGTCGGCGCCGGTGTCCCCGGGGATTGCGGTGGCCGGGACATCGGCGGGAGGAACCTCGCCAGTCGGGTGATCGGCAGCCTGGGCGGGGGTTACCGATTGCTGGGTCGATTGCTGGGCCGGTCTCTGGTCCGGTCTTTGGGCCGGCCCCCCCTTCAGCACGATCGCCGAGGCATCGATCTCCTCGCCGGGGCTGAGCAGTACCGCCCGGTGGACCGTGTTCTCCAGCTCGCGGACATTGCCGCGCCAGCTGTGCCCGACCATGAGGTCGATCGCCTCCGCCGACAGCGGCCTTTCGTCGACGCCGTTCAGCTCCGCGTATTTCTTGACGAAATGCTGGGCGATCGCGGGGATGTCGGCCGGACGCTCGCGCAGCGGCGGCAGTTCCAGCGTCACCACGTTCAGTCGGAAATACAGATCCTCGCGGAAGTGCCCGGCGGCGACATGGGCTTCCATGTCGCGGTTGGAGGTGGCGATGATGCGGATGTCGACCTTGACCGGCTGGGTGCCGCCGACCCGGTCGATCACCCGTTCCTGAAGCGCGCGCAGCAGCTTCGCCTGCAGGCGGATGTCCATTTCGGAGATTTCGTCGAGGAGCAGGGTCCCGCCATTGGCCTCCTCGAACCGGCCGATGCGCCGCGCGACGGCGCCGGTGAAGGCGCCCTTCTCATGGCCGAACAGCTCCGATTCCAGGAGGTTTTCCGGGATCGCGGCACAGTTGACGGAGATGAACGGGGCCTGTGCGCGGCGCGACTTCTGGTGCAGATAGCGCGCCATCACCTCCTTGCCGGTGCCGCTCTCGCCGGTGATGAGGACGGTCGCCTCCGACGGCGCGATCCTGTCGGCGAGCTTGACGACCGCGGCCATCGCCGGGTCGCGGGCGATGAGGTCGGGGCCGTCGTCGCTGGCGGCGGCGAGGACGGCACCGATCAGCTCCGCGTTCGGCGGCAGCGGCACGTATTCGGAAGCGCCGGCGCGGATCGCCTTGACCGCGGCCTGGGCGTCCGACCCGACGCCGCAGGCGACCACCTCTATCGGGATGCGTTCGGCGCGCAGGTCGCCGATGAACCGGCCGACGTCGAGCTTGACGTCGATCATGACGAGGTCGATGCCCTTACCGCCGCGAAGGGCCGCCAGGCCATCGTCCAGGCTGTTGGCCTGAAGCACCTTCGCCCCCAGGCCATGCGCGATGCGCGCGGCCTCCGAGGTGTAGCCCTCGAGCGGTCCGAGGATCAGTAGACGCATCGAGACCCCGTTCCTTCCCCCGAGCGGCTGTGTCCAGGTGGTGGGGACGACTGTCCCCCCTCAGCAATATGCTCGGCAGAATAGATCGAACCGGCGTTAAAGTGAAATGCGGAGCCGGCCGCTGTCGGGCCTTTTGCCGCGTCGATCAGAGCCGGATCGCCGTCAATCGAAATACTTTACCCGCGATTGCGGCGGAAGAACCGAGTTCAAGAGCATTTCAAGCCGGCGCGGATTCTCCTGGCGGCTGATGGAGACGGCACCGAGGACGATCAGCTGGTTGATCAGCGCCTCGTCCGCCGAGGCGCGTTCGAGCTTGGCGGCGAGCGGCGCCAGCACAACCGATCCCAGCATCGCGCCGTAGAAGGTGGTCAGGAGGGCGAGCGCCATGGCCGGTCCGATCGCGTTCGGGTCGTCGAGTTCGGCCAGCATCTTCACGAGGCCGATCAGCGTGCCGATCAGGCCCATCGCCGGGGCGACCTCCCCGGCGCGCCGCAGCACCGCCGCCCCGCGGCTGTGCCGGCTGGCGACGCTGTCCGCTTCGCGCCTCAGGGCGATCTCGATCTCCTCGTCCGGGACCTGGTCGCTGATCATGATCGCGGCCTGCTGCAGCACGCGCCGGCCATTCAGGTGCTGAACCAGTTGCTCGACGGCGATCGGGCCGCCGCGCCGGGCGAGTTCCGCGATCTTCAGGATCTGCATGGCGGCGTCGCGCCCGCTTTCCCCGCGCCGGATGACGGCGCGCACCACCACCCGCGGCATGTTGATGATGTCTTCGAGGGTGAAGGAGACGGTGGTGACGGCGAAGGTGCCGCCGATCACGATCAGGGCCGAGGGCAGGTCGAGGAAGCTTTGCCAGCCGCCGCCCGAGGCGAGTGCCGCCCCGATCATCACGAACGCCGCAACCAGCCCGGCTACGGTCGCCGGGTCGACCGTCGTGCGCTGGCGACGCGGC
Source organism: uncultured Rhodospirillaceae bacterium (assembly GCA_964397055.1). Classification (GTDB taxonomy): domain Bacteria; phylum Pseudomonadota; class Alphaproteobacteria; order CAYNIS01; family CAYNIS01; genus CAYNIS01. Next base: position 3,167 of record CAYNIS010000067.1, read on the forward strand.
ATGGCGTCGTTGATGTTGGCCGGGGCGTTCCGGCCGTCTGCGCCGGGACGGGCGTCTGCAACTGGGCGGGTCGCCATGGTCTTCAGCCCCTTCCAGGCAGTGTCGATCAGGGCCGGATCGGGTGCGCCCGGGTCAACTGACACCCGACCCGGTGCCGAACGATCAGCGTTGGCCCAACTACTATCGGCCCAGGCGGTTCCGGCCCGATCAGTTTCTGTCGGACTTCACGATTTCGGTCATGGTGACGCCCAGGCGATCTTCCACTACCACCACTTCGCCGCGGGCGACCAGCCGGTTGTTGACGTAAATGTCGATCGCCTCCCCGACCTTGCGGTCGAGTTCGACGACGGCCCCGCGTCCGAGCTTCAAGAGCTGGCTGACCTGCATGTTCGACTTGCCGAGGACGGCGGAAATCTGGACCGGAATGTCATAGATCGCCTCCAGCTCGCGCGGCGTCTGGGCCAGCCGCTCGCCCTGCTGCGGTTCCTCGGCGGTGGCCTCGAACTCGTCGAGGTTGAGATCGTCGGTCGACATGACCCCGTTGGCTCCCCTTGCGCAAAATCCGGTCCCAGGCCATTCGCGTCCGTCCGGCCCGTGAATTCATCCTCTTGGCAGGGTCAGGCTTGACCGGTGCGACGGCCGCTGTCCAGACCCCATCCCGTCATCCCGCCGGCGCCTTTTCCAGCGTCGGTTCGGATGATGTTGTCGCCGGCGGCTGGTCGGCTTCGTCGCCATCGCCGCTCAGCCGTGCGGCAATCGCCTCGATCGCCTGCCACAGCCCGTCCTGGTCGCGCTCGGCCCCGCCCTCGGCCCATTCGATGCGGCAGTCGGTATCGCCCAGCCGGGGATCCGCGATCACCACGATGCGCCCCTCGAACCCGCGCGCCCGGGCCATCGCCTCCGCCCGTTCCCGGATCGGTTCCTGCAAGGCCTCCGGCACCCGGATGACCAGGCGCGGTTCGTCGACCAGATCGGCGAGGCACTCGGAAATCAGTGCCTCGATCTCGTCCAGCGCGTGGCGCCGTGCCGCCGCCGGCATCAGCTTGCGCGCGATCGCCATGGCGACGTCCAGGGTGTCGCGCCGCATCTCCCGGGTCCGTCGGTCGGCATCGGCGAGCAGTGTCTCGGCCGAGCCGGCCAGCTGCTCCATCGCCTGAGACGTTGTCTGCTCGATCCGCGACAGCGCCTCCTCCAGCCCGGCCTCGATCCCGGCGTGGAGGGCTTCGTTGCGCGCCGCCTCCAGCTCCTCCTCCGAGAAGGTGGGTGGCGGCGGTTCCTCCGGCTCCTGGTCGGCATCGTCCTCGAGGTCGGCCGGGTCGAACTCCGGCTCGTCGAAGTCGGTGTCGAAGGTGAAGGGTCGGATCCCGCTCAACGCTCGGCCGTCCTCGCATCCGCGGCGGGTCGGGGCAGCACCCGACCGCACCCGCTCAGTAGATCAGCTCGTCGTCGCCGCGGCCGTCGGCGATGACGATCTCGCCGCGCGCGGACAGGTCCTTCGCCATGTGCACGATCGCCTGCTGGGCTTCCTCGACATCGCGCAGGCGCACCGGCGGCATCGCCGACATGTCCTCGCGCAGGATCTTGGCCGCGCGTTCAGACATGTTGGAGAAGAAGAAGTCGCGCAGGCCCTCGCTCGAGCCCTTGAGCGCCAGCGGCAGCTTCTCCTTGTCGATCGCGCGGACCAGCGTCTGGATGCCGTTGGGGTCGAGCTTGGCCAGATCCTCGAAGGTGAACATGAGCGCCTTGATGCGCTCTGCACTGTCGCGGTTGCGCTCTTCCAGCTGGTTGATGAAGCGGTTTTCGACGTTGCGGTCGAGGGCGTTGAAGATCTCCGCCATCATTTCGTGGGCGTCGCGGCGGTTTGTGCGGGCGAGGTTCGACATGAACTCGGTCCTCAGCGTGCGCTCGACGTCGTCGAGGACCTCCTTCTGGACCGCCTCCATGCGCAGCATGCGCATGACGACCTCCATCGCGAAGCTCTCGGGCAGCAGGGCCAGGACGCGGGCGGCGTGGTCGGGGCGGATCTTGGAAAGAACGACAGCGACGGTCTGCGGGTATTCGTTCTTCAGATAGTTCGCCAGGACCTGCTCGTTCACGTTGCCGAGCTTGTCCCACATCGTACGGCCGGCCGGACCACGGATTTCCTCCATGATGTTCTCGACCTTGCCCTTGTCCATCACCTTCATCAGCAGCTTTTCGGTGCTGTCGAAGGTGCCGGTGAGCGATCCGGTCGAGGACATCTGCTCGGCGAACTCGACGAACAGGCGTTCGACGACCGCGGCCGAGACCGTGCCCAGGTTGGCCATGGTCTGGGAGAGTTCCTTGATCTCGTCGTCGTCCAGGTGCTCGAACATGTGGGCGGCGTGTTCCTCGCCCAATGCCAGCATCAGGATCGCCGCCTTCTCCGGGCCGGACAACGCCCGGAAATCCTCACGCACACGCAGGCCCACGCCCGATCTCCCTCACCTCAGTCTTGCCGGGGTCGGCGCCGTCCCGCCCCGGCCTCACGCTCAGACCGGCCTCAAGTTCAAACCGGCCTCAAGCCTCCTGGAACATCCAGCTGCGCAGGACCGCGGCCGCCTCCGCCGGGTGCGCTTCAACCAGTTCGCCGATCTTACGCAAGGATGACTGGCGCACGCGACCCTCGACCTGGTTGATGTCGATCATCCGGTCGATGTCCTCGCCCTCGCCGACCGGGACGATGTCCGTGCCCGACCCGCCCGACGGGCTGGCGAGTGCGGGCATCATCGCGGTCTGCTCGTTGATCAGGCGCTCTTCTTCCTGGCGCGCCTTCTCTGCGGCCGCCTGACTGTCCGCCAGGGCCTTGGCGATCAGCGGGCGGATCACCAGCAGCACGACCAGGAGGCCGACGATCGCCAGGAGCACGGTCTCCGCGACGCGCACCAGCTCGTCGCGCGGGAAGCCGAACAGCAGGTTGTCGTCGACCTCCTCCTCCTCGAACACCGGGCGCAGGAACTGGACATTCTGGATGGTGACCGTGTCCTCCCGGTTGGGGTCGATGCCGATCGCGTTGGCGACGATCTGCTCGAACTGCTCGACCTCCTCCGCCGGCAGGGCCTGATAGGTGACCGTGCCGTCGTCGGCGGTGACGTAGCGGCCGTTGACCAGGACGGAGGCCGTGAGCCTACGGATTCCCCCGGACTCGCGCTGGATGATCTGGGTCGACCGGCTGGCGTCGAAATTCTCCGTCACCTCGCTCAGCGTGCGTTCCGAACGGCTCTGCTGGCGATTGCCCTGCTCGATATCGGCACCGGGCAGGTTCTCCTCGACCGTGACCGGCGGGTCGCCCTCGGTATCCTCGCTGACCTCGTTCTCGTCACGGGTCTGGGTGGAGATGAGAACCGTCTGTTCCGGGTCGACCGTCTGGCGGGTCTCGCTGATCTGTTCGAGGTCGATCTCGATGGCGACCGTCGCCCAGACATTCTGCGGTCCGAGGATGCGGCCGATGCCCTCCTCGATGCGGCGCTGGTACTCGCGTTCCTGATTGACCCGCCGTTCCTCGATGCGGGTCGCGAAGGCGGTCGCCGGATCCTCGTTGACCGGGCGCGAGAGCATGCGCCCGACGCTGTCCACCACCGCGACCTTGCCGGGGGCCAGATTGGGCACGGCGGCGGCCACCAGGTTCTGGATCGCCGCCACCTGATCGGCTGACAGGCCGCGGCCCGGGCGGGTCTCCACCGTGACGCTCGCGGTCGCGTCGGTCGCGTTGCGGGAGAACAGCTCGCGCTGAGGCAGCACCAGATGGACCCGCGCGGTGCGCACCGGGTCGAGCGTGCGGATGGTGCGGGACAGCTCGCCCTCCATCGCGCGCTGGCGGTTCAGGCGTTGCTGGAAGTCGGTCGTGCCGAACTGGCTGGTCTCGTCGAACAGGCTGTAGCCGACCTGGCCGGAGGAGGGCAGGCCCTGGCTGGCGAGCAGCAGGCGCAGGCGCCCGACCTCCGACGACGGCACGCGGATCGTCGAGCCGTTGGCCGAGACCGTGAAGGGCACGTCCATGCTTTCCAACTGCTCGACGATGGCGCCGCCCTCGTCCGCCTCGAGGTCGTTGTAGAGGAGGGCGAGGTCGCCGGTGCCGGCGCGGCCCATCAGGAACACGAAGAAGCCGATGAGCGCCAAGCCCATGACGCCGAGCATGGCGAGCCGCACGCTGCCGAGGGCGCGCAGGGTGTCGAGGAAGCTGTTCACGGCCTTGTCAGCGCCTCCGAAATCGCCTGCCATGGGCGCAATGTCGCGGCGTTGCCGGGAGGGCAACCGCGCAATCCGCGCATGGTATCACAAAGCTTCGCCAAACCGACTAGCGAAACTTTGTGCCAGGATTAAGGAGGGTACGCTAAGCCCCTTGAGAATCAATAAACCTTCAGGTCAGGGGCGTGGTTCTTCCGAAGGCTGTGACATCTTGCCGACAGACCGCCCGGCAGCCGGGTCAGTCGTCGCCCTCCGCCTGCATGCGATAGTCGCGGATGCGGGTGGTGCGCAGGGCCTCGACGCCATGGGTCTCGACCAGGCGCTGCCAGCTCATGAACTCCTCGACCGACAGCGCGTAGCGTCGGCAGGCTTCCTCCAGGGTGATGAGGCCGATGCGAACGGCGGTCACCACGGTCGCCTTGCGCCGGGTCACCCAGCGCCGGGTGTCGGACGGCGGCAGGTCCTCCTCCGTGATGCCGGGGGGCGAGCCCTTCGGATCACGTGTCTGCGCGCGGTTGCTCATTGCTGTTGTCCCAATACTGACACCCGTCGCACCTTGGATAGCTCTGGCGCGCTTAACATCTCCCTAAGCCAGGCGCATCTGTTATGGTTAACTGTCAGAGGGTGCCTGCGGACTAAATCACCAGCCATCGAGATCCCCCGGATTTCTTCGAACTTCGGGGCACGGTGAGGGGGAATGCTTTGTCGCCAGACGGGCCTCGTCTTCCGCCTTTCCCAGACGGCGCAAGATCAAATCCGGCACTTGCCAAGTCACTCGTATATCAGGTTCACTCCACCCAAGATGTTGCCCCTGGGTTAACCGTATCCATGGGACGACAAGCAACGCTATTGACCTTGACATTGGTTGACAACCGCCGCATGCTTATGTGTGGTGCAGTCGATCGAAAATGAGAGGCGGCAATGATCACTGAAGTTAGGCCGGCGCCTGAAGCGCCGGTGACAGTTGCCGAGCCGCTGCAAAGCCGGCAGGCCGGTAATCAGGAGACCTCGAACGATGTCGGTCCCCGGTTCATCGAGGCATCGTATCTGAGCCCGGTTGTCCGGCTCGACACCGATACGCAGACGGCGCTTCTGGTCTTCCGTGACGGGGGGACAGGGGAAACGCTGTTCCAGTACCCGTCCGAGCGGACGCTGCAGCAGTATAAGGATATCGCCGACCAGGCAGCCCGCGATGCCGCCTCTAAGGAACAGGCCGCCGTTGCCGCCAAGGCGGAACAGGCCGCGGCTGAGGCGCAGGAAGCCCAGCTCGCTGCCCAGGCCCAGGTCCAGCAGACCGTCGGCCCCGGCATCTCCGCCGCACAGAGCCCTTCACCGTCGCAGCCTTCAGAACGGCCGCAGCAGAATACCCAGCAGGTCCAGCAGATCGAGCCGCCGGTCGAAATCCTCGCTTGAGAGGACGCCGTCGGGCGCGGGCAGGGTACCGGCCCGACATTCGCGCGGATCAAGCTGCCGGGAAAGGAACGCCCCGACCATCCGGTCGGGGCTTTTTGCTGAGTCTGGCAGTACTCGGACTTGGCAGTACTCGAACCCTGACTGAACCACGCGGCATTCCGTTCGGCCGGCGGCCGCGGGCCGCGACGGCGCCCGCAAACCGGCAGCGCCGTCGCCCCGGCCCCAGGCCGGCTATCGGATCCGCAGAAGCTCTTCCAGCATCTGGTCGGCGGTCGTGATGACCTTGGTGCCGGCCGAGTAGGCACGCTGGGTGATGATCATGCGGGAGAACTCGTCGGCCAGGTCGACGTTCGCCGCCTCCAGTGCCGACGGGGTGATGAAGCCTGCCCCACCCTGACCGGGCTCCCGCAGGTTGAAGCCGCCGCTGTCCGTGGTCTCGCGGAAGACGTTGCCGGTCAGCGCTTCCAGGCCGTTGACGTTCGCGAAGGTGGTCAGCGGCAGTTTGTAGATGCGTTCGGTCTGACCGTTGGAGAAGGATGCGACAACGAAGCCTTCGCGGTCGATCGAGACCCCTGTGCGGTTGCCGAGCTCTGCCCCGTCCTGGTCGACGAACACGACGTTGTAGTCACCGGCGAACTGGGTGAAGTCGGTGATGTCGAAGTCGATGTCCTGGGCGGTCGACCCGTTGCCGAAATTGATGCCGGCGACGGTCACGATGACATCACCGTTCGCATTCGGGGCCGGTGTCGTCAGCCGGCCGTTGCCGTCGAACTGAAGCGCGGTGGTCGACAGGGCAACACCGCCGGGATCGCGGATCACCATTTCCCAGTCGAGAGCCGGGCTCGGGGCGGTCCGGGTGATTTCCACCGACAGGTCCTGTGCAACGCCGAGGCTGTCATAGACGCGCAAGGCCCGGGTGAAGTGCGGGCCGGCCACGGCACTGTCCTGGCGGGCATCGAGGTTGAACACCAGTTCGGCATTCTCCGTCGGCCGGGTGAGACCGCCGGCAAAGGCGACATCGATCGGTTCCAGGCTCGTGATGCTTTCCGGCGCCGGCGGCAGGTTACCCGCCCCGTCGAGCGGCCAGCCGAGCAGGAAGTTCCCGGAGGTGTTGCGCAAGAACCCGCGGCTGTCCTCGGTGAACGAGCCGTTGCGGGTGTAGAGCGTCTCGGAGGTCTGGATGCCGGTCGCGGTTGTCGACACCTGCTGGACGACCGGGAAGAAGCCGTTGCCGGCGACCGCGATATCGGTCGACGAATTCGACTGCTGGGCCAGGCCCTGCTGGTTGTTGGTCGCGCGCTGGTTCGCGCGCACGCCGCCCGGGGCAATGCCGCTCGGGTTGTTGGACCCGGTCACCAGCGTTTCGAAGAAGCCCTCCGAGCGCTTGTAGCCGATCGTGTTCACGTTGGCGATGTTGTTCGAGATGATGCTCATGTTCTGGCTCTGCGCGTTCAGCGCCGAAACACCAGTGAACAGCGATCCGTACAGGCTCATCGATTTATCCTTTCCTGCCAGACGCTTGGCCGTCGGGATCGCGGTCCGTCACGGCCAGGTTGCTCATGGCTGGCGCAACCGCCAGCGTGTTGTCGTCGGTTCCCGCGCCGTTGGTTTCGGCGCGTTTCTTGTTGATCCTCACCCGCCGGTGACACCCGAAGGCCACCGCGCGACGTTGACCGCTTCGAGCGGCACCATCCCGGAGGCGGTTTCCAGGAGCACACTGTCGCTGGTCGTCTCGACCCCGGTCACGCGTGCCGGCACGGTGGTCGGCACGGTGAACCCGGACCCCTCCTTGTCGGCCGCACCGACCAGCAGCTGGTAGTTGCCGGGGGCGACCGGATTGCCAGTGTCGTCGAGCCCGTCCCAGGCAACCCGGTGGATGCCTTGTTCGACGGGGCCGGTCAGCCGGCGCACGACATTGCCGCTCTCGTTCAGGATGTTGATTTCGACCTGGCTCGCGTTTTGCTCCAGCGTGTAGCCGAGTTCGAGCGCTTCGCCCTCGAAGGCGAAATTCGATCCGTCCATCTCGATCTCGAGCCCGATATAGCCGAGGGCTGCCTGGTTGATGGACGTCTGCACGACCCCCAGCATGTCCTCCAGCTTCTCGTTTTGGGCGATCTGCTGTTCGAGGTTGGAGAAGTGGACCAGCTGGTTGGTGAACTCGGTCGAGTCCATCGGGTCGAGCGGGTCCTGGTTCTGCAACTGGGTGGTCAGGAGGGCCAGGAAGTTGTCGAAGTCCTCGGCGAGTGAGCGCCGTGCGACGTCGCTGTCGGAAGTGGCCTTGCCGTCGAACCCGGCAACTGAGGAGGCGGTTACGTCCATCGTCTCAGACCCTCGTCTTGCGGCGCGTCACAGCCGTCAAATGCTCACGTTCACCCGACCGCCCTCGATGTCGAGGGTCGCGGTCTCGACCGCCATTCCGATGTCATCGGTGCCGCCATCGTCGGCCGCGGAGAGATCGCCATCGTCACCGCCGCGCCCGCCGTTTCCGGTTTCGCGGCCGGCAAAGCCGGTATCGCCGTCACCGCGCAGGTTGAACTCCAGCGAGCCCTGGTCGGTCTGGAGGCCGGCATTCTGAAGCGCACGTTCCAGCGCCCGCTGGTCGTTGCGCATCAGCTCCAGCGTCTCCGGACGGTCGGCGATGATGTTGGCGCTGACCCGGCCATCGTCGGCGAAGCGCAACTGCACCTCGACCGAGCCGAGGTCGGCCGGCTTCAGCTGGATGGTCAGGCGATCGGTCTTGGCCGAGGCCGCCTTGGACAGCTGCACCGTCACCTGCTCGGCCGGGCTCGGCTGGCCGTTGGCGCGGGCCGCGGCGAGGGTCGCCTGGAAGCTCTGCCCGGTTCCCGTCGCCGCCCGCGCCGTGCCGAGGCTGGCAGCGCTTGCGTCCGTCAGGGTCGACTGGCCGTTCTTCAGCGACTGGTCGCCACCCTTGCCGGTGCTGCCGCCGCCGACTTCCGCCTTCACCGGGCTCGCGGCCTGCTGGGGGCTGAGGCCCAGCTTGGCGAGTGCCCGGTCGACTGCCTGTTGCTGGGCGGAGGCCTGCTGGGCCGATGCTTGCTGGGCCGATGCTTGCTGGGCCGATGCTTGCT
>CAYNIS010000068.1:0-2441 GCA_964397055.1 uncultured Rhodospirillaceae bacterium
GGCCACCCACGCGGCCCGCGACGTGCCGGCGGCCCAGTGCTCGACCGGAGAGCAGAAGGCGCTCCTCATCTCCCTGGTCCTGGCGAGCGCACGGCTGATCGCGGCCGACCGCGGTGCGGTGCCGATCCTGCTGATGGACGAGATCGCCGCCCATCTGGATGGCGCCCGCCGTCGCGACCTGGTTGCGGCGCTTTCTGCGCTCGGGGCGCAGGCGTGGCTTACCGGCACGGAGCATGAGGCGTTTCGGGACCTGCCGGCCGCCAACAGCACCTGCTTCCGGATCGAGGCCGGCGTCATCGCATCGGCCACCCCGTGAATGACCGGGATTCCCGGTCGCAAGAACTCACGAAAGTGATCGCTTTGCCGTGCTGGAATCGGATAAAATCCCCCAAAAAAGATATCCGCGCGGGTTATCAGTATCGGGCGACAAATTCCGGGCTCGCTATTTTGCCTGAACCGCGGCAGTTACCAACTTGACGCAGCAGAGATCGACGATAATGGCGACCGATTCACAAGGTGGGCTTTTCGGGGGCGACGCGGGGACCGGCGGTAACTCGCAAGGGGAAGAGTACGGCGCCCAGTCCATTCAGGTCCTCAAGGGGCTTGAGGCGGTGCGCAAGCGGCCGGGCATGTATATCGGTGATACCGATGACGGGTCCGGCCTCCACCACATGGTGTATGAAGTCGTCGACAATGCCATCGACGAGGCGCTCGCCGGCCACTGCGACAAGGTCGAGGTCGTCCTGAACGCTGACGGGTCCGCCACGATCAGCGACAACGGCCGCGGTATCCCCGTCCAGATTCACGAGGTCGAGGGCGTTTCGGCGGCGGAGGTGGTGATGACCCACCTTCATGCCGGCGGCAAGTTCAACCAGAACTCCTACAAGGTCTCCGGCGGCCTCCACGGCGTCGGTGTGTCGGTCGTCAACGCGTTGTCCTCCCACCTCGACCTCGACATCTGGCGGGAGGGCCGGCAGTGGCACATGCGGTTCGAAAACGGCGTGCCGGTTTCCCCCCTCGCCCCGATCGGGCCGCAGGGCGACATGAGCGGCACACGGGTCACCTTCCTGCCGTCGCCGGACACTTTTTCGAAGACCGATTTCGACTTCGAGACGCTGGAGCACCGGCTGCGCGAGCTGGCCTTCCTCAATTCCGGGGTGCGCCTGGTGCTGACCGATGCCCGCGGGGTGGAGGAGCGGCAGGCGGACCTCTTTTACGAGGGCGGGCTCGAGGCCTTTGTCAAATGGCTCGACCGCTCGCGGGAGGCGATCCATCAGCCGCCGATCACGCTGCGGCAGGAACGCGACGGCATCGTGGTCGAGGCGGCAATGGAGTGGACCAAGGCCTATCACGACCATTGGCTGTGCTTCACCAACAACATACCGCAGCGCGATGGCGGCACCCACCTGGCCGGGTTCCGCGGGGCCCTGACCCGCACGATCAACAGCTACATCCAGGCGAACGGCCTCCTGAAGAAGGAGAAGCTGACGCTGACCGGGGAGGACATGCGCGAGGGGCTGACCAGCGTGCTGTCGGTTAAGGTGCCGGACCCGAAGTTCTCCAGCCAGACCAAGGACAAGCTGGTGTCGTCGGAGGTTCGCCCGGCGGTCGAGGGGGCAATTGCCGATGCCCTCGCTACCTGGCTGGAGGAGAACCCGAAGGACGCGCGCGCGATCATCGAGAAGGTCCTGCTCTCCGCCCAGGCGCGGGAGGCGGCGCGCAAGGCGCGGGAGACGATCACCAAGTCGTCGGCCAACGGCTCCGGCTCGTTGCCCGGCAAGCTCGCCGATTGCCAGGAGAAGGACCCGGCCCTTTCCGAACTCTTCATCGTCGAGGGGGACAGCGCCGGCGGTTCGGCCAAGCAGGGCCGCGACCGCAAGTTCCAGGCGATCCTGCCCTTGCGCGGCAAGATCCGGAATGTCGAGCGCATCGCCCAGCATCGGGTTCTGGAGAACGAGGAGATCCGCTCCCTCGTCGTGGCGTTGGGGGCCGGGATCGGCACCGAGGACTTCAACCTGGAGAAGCTGCGCTATCACAAGGTCATCATCATGACGGACGCGGATGTCGACGGTTCGCACATCCGCACGTTGCTTCTGACCTTCTTCTATCGCCAGATGCCGCAGCTGATCGAGGCGGGGCACCTCTACATCGCGCAGCCGCCGCTGTTCCGCGCCAAGCGCGGGCGCAGCGGCACATATCTCAAGGACCAGCGGGCGCTGGACGAGTTCCTGATCCACTCCGGCACGCAAGGGGCGGTGTTCACCCAGCACGACGGGGCGGAGGTCGCCGGCAACGAGCTCTACGATCTCGCCTGGGAGGTGCGCGCGCTCCGCACCATGATCGAGGAACTGACGCGCCGCGTCGGCAGCCGGGAAGTGGTCGAGCAGGCGGCGATCCTCGGTCTCCTGGGCCGCGAGGAGGAACCGGATGCGGCGGCTGCG
>CAYNIS010000068.1:2451-11866 GCA_964397055.1 uncultured Rhodospirillaceae bacterium
GGCTGCGACGGCGGATGCCAAACGCCTGGCCGACCGCCTGAACGCGCTTGCCGATCCCCTGGAACGCGGCTGGCGCGGCGACGGGCTCTATGACGGCCGCATGGTGCTGACCCGCACCCTGCGCGGCATTTCCCAGACCCACACGCTGACCCTGGAACTGCGTCGGGCGGGTGACGCGCGCCGACTGGCCGCCCAGGCCCCCCTCCTCACCGAGCGCTTTGCCGATCCGGGCCGCTTCACGGTCACCGACGGCAAGGGGGAGATCAGGTCCGACAAGCGGGTCACCGGCCCGGTCGACCTGTTCGACGCGGTGGCGGCGGCCGGTGCCGACCGGGTCGACGAGATCCAGCGCTACAAGGGCCTGGGGGAGATGAACCCAGACCAGCTGTGGGAGACGACCCTCGACCGCAACGCGCGCAGCCTGTTGCAGGTCAAGATCGCCCATGCCGACGAGGTCGGGGAAATCTTCTCGACCCTGATGGGCGATGTCGTGGAACCTCGGCGCGAGTTCATCCAGGAACACGCGCTCGAGGTCTCCAACCTCGACGTCTGACGGCGGGGCGTCTTCAGACCGCGTCCATACTGTCATAGCGCCCGTCCTCCACCAGTCGGCGGGCGAGGGCGGCTTGCGCCTCGGTCAGGGCAATCTGGTCGGTCGGGGTCATGGCACCGCTATCCTCCCGCAGCCGATGCTGCGGTCGGTTGCCTGCAGCATCAATGATCCCGGCGGGTGAGGAGCGAGACGGCGTGTTCCCGCCGGCCGAGCGCTGGTGGAGCGCGCCTTCCCTCCCCCGCATGCGGGGGAGGGAAGACGGTCCAAGCCGGTCTGCCTGCTACTCGGCCGCTTCGGCCGCCTCCGTCGGCGGGGTCCAGCGCAGGACCGGGCGACGGGCGGCCCCGGTCTCGTCCAGGCGCCGGCGCGGGGTGAGGCGGGGGGCTGCTTCGAAGAACGCCTTGTCGCCGCTCTTCGCCCGTTCCGCGAGCGCGCGCATGGTGCGGATGAAGGTGTCGATCGCCTCCTTCGATTCCGTCTCCGTCGGCTCGATCAGCATCGCGCCGTGGACGACCAGCGGGAAGTACACGGTCATCGGATGGTAGCCCTCATCCAGCATCGCCTTGGCGATGTCGAGGGTGCCGATCCCGGTCCCCTTGAGGAAGCTGTCGTCGAACAGCGCCTCGTGCATGCACGGCCCCTCGAACGAGGCCGACATCACGTCCTTCAGGCTGGCCATGATGTAGTTCGCGTTGAGGACGGCGTCGGTCGACGCCTGGCGCAGGCCATCCGCCCCGTGGCTCATGGAGTAGGCGAGCGCCCGCACGAACATGCCCATCTGGCCGTTGAAGGCCTTGAGGCGGCCGAAGGAGGTTCCGTCCGGATCGTTTTCGACCAGGGTGAAACGGCCGTCGACCTCCGCCACATACGGCACCGGGACGAACGGGGCGAGGGCTTCGGAGAAGACCACCGGCCCGGAACCCGGGCCGCCACCACCATGCGGGGTGGAGAAGGTCTTGTGCAGGTTGATGTGCATCGCGTCGATGCCGAGGTCGGCCGGCCGCACGCGCCCGACAATGGCGTTGAAGTTGGCGCCATCGCAGTAGAAGAACGCGCCGACGTCGTGCACCGCCTTGGCGACCTTGACGATGTCGCTCTCGAACAGCCCGCAGGTGTTCGGGTTGGTCAGCATGATGCCCGCGACATCGGGGCCGAGCTTGGCGAGCAGGGCGTCGAGGTCGACGCGGCCACGATCATCTGCCGGGATCGCATCGACCTTGTAGCCGAGGGAGGCGGCGGTCGCGGGGTTGGTGCCATGGGCCGATTCCGGAACCAGGACACGATTGCGGCCCGACGCGACCCCCTCTCCACGGTGTTCGAGGGCGGCACGGATCGCCACCATGCCGCACAGCTCGCCATGGGCGCCGGCCCCGGGCGAGAGGGCGACGGCCGGCATGCCGGTCAGGGTCTTCAGCCAGTGCCCCAGCGTGTCCATGAGCTCCAAGGCTCCCTGGACGGTCGCTTCCGGCTGCATCGGGTGGATGTCGGAGAATCCGGGAAGGCGCGCCATCTTCTCGTTGATCCGCGGGTTGTGCTTCATCGTGCACGACCCCAGCGGGTAGAGCCCGGCATCGATCGCGTAGTTCTTCTGGCTGAGCCGGGTGAAGTGGCGCACCACCTGCGGCTCCGAAAGGCCGGGCAGGCCGATCGGTCCCTTGCGGACGAGCTTGCCCAGGCGGCCCGCGACGGCCTCCGGTTCCGGCAGGTCGACGCCGGTGCGCCCGTCCTGGCCGAGTTCGAAGATCAGGGGCTCGGCCATGTCGAGCCCGCGGTTGCCGGACGTCGTCACGATCTCGTCGGTGTGGCCGACGTCGTTGGCGGCGGCCACCGGCTGGGTGGCTCCCCGTCCCTCGCGGTTCATGGTCATGCCAGCGCCTCCTTCAGGGCGGTCGCCAGGGCGGCGATGTCGTCATCGGTGGTGGTTTCGGTCGCCGCGACCAGCATCAGGTCGGCGACGTCCGCATTGCCGGGGTAGAGCCGGCTGGCCGGCACGCCGGCGAGGATGTTCTTCGCCGCCAAGCGGTCGACGACCGCGGCCGCCGGCTGCGCGAGGCGCACCGTGAACTCGTTGAAGAACGTGTCGTTCAGGACGCTAACACCCGGTACCGCCGCCAGGGCATCGGCGGTCTTCGCCGCCGCGGCGTGGTTGAGTGCCGCCAGCCGGGTGAAGCCTGCCTCGCCCAGCAGGCTCATGTGGACGGTGAAGGCGAGCGCGCAGAGGCCGGAATTGGTGCAGATGTTGCTGGTCGCCTTTTCCCGCCGGATGTGCTGTTCGCGGGTCGACAGGGTCAGGACCCAGCCGCGCCGGCCGTCGGCGTCGACCGTCTCTCCGCACAGGCGGCCAGGCATCTGGCGAACATACTTGTCGCGGGTCGCGAACAGGCCGACATAGGGGCCGCCGAAGTTGAGGGCGTTGCCGATCGACTGGCCCTCGGCGACCACGATGTCCGCCCCCATGTCGCCCGGCGGCGTGATCGCGCCGAGGGAGATGACCTCCGTCACCACCGCGATCAGGAGCGCGCCCTTGGCGTGGGCGGCCTCGGCGACGGCGGAGAGGTCGATCAGGTGGCCGAACACCGACGGCGTCTGAACCACGACGCAGGACGTCTTGTCGGTGATGCGGGCGATCAGGTCCTCGGTCCCGTCGATCGCCGGCGGAGCACTTTCGACCGTGAAGCCGACCCAATGCGCCAGGGTCTCCGTCACCTCCAGGTAGTGCGGGTGGAGGCCGCCGGCGAGAACCGCGTGGTCACGCTTGGTGACCCGGTTCGCCATCAGCACCGCCTCCGCGCAGGAGGTCGAGCCGTCGTACATGGACGCATTCGCGACATCCATGCCGGTGATCAGCGCCACCTGGGTCTGGAATTCGAACAGGTACTGAAGCGTGCCCTGGCTGACCTCCGGCTGGTAGGGCGTGTATGAGGTCAGGAATTCGCCGCGCTGGATCAGATGATCGACCGAGGCCGGCACGTGGTGGCGATAGGCGCCCGCACCCAGGAAGAACGGCACCGACCCGGCCGGCGTGTTCTTCGCCGCCATCGCCGACAGCTGGCGTTCGACGCTGAGTTCACCCTGGGCCATCGGCAGGCCCGGGATGACGCCCTCCAGCCGGGCTTCCGGCGGGACATCCTTGAACAGCGCGTCGACATCCGGGACCCCGATGGTCGCCAGCATCGCCGCCCGGTCCTCGGGCGTGTTCGGCAGATAACGCATCAGGCCAGCTCCTCCACGAATTTGGCATAGGCATCCGCGTCCATCAGGCCGTCGAGCTGGCCCTTGTCCGCGATCTTCATCTTAAAGAACCAGCCCTCACCCTCCGGGTCCTCGTTGACCTTGGCCGGTTCATCCACCAGGGCACCGTTGACCTCCGTCACCTCGCCGTCGACCGGGGCGTAGACCTCGCTCGCGGCCTTCACCGATTCGACGACGGCCGCGTCCTTGCCCTTCTCCAGCGCCTTGCCGAGGTCCGGGAGTTCGACGAAGACCACGTCGCCCAGCTGTTCCTGGGCGTGGTTGGAAACGCCGACAGTGCCGACATCCCCGTCAACGCGGATCCATTCGTGTTCATCGGTGTACTTGATCATCGGCCACAGGCCTCCGTTTTGAAGTGTCGCGGGGTGAAGTGTCGCGGGATCGGATGGGTTTAAGCGACGCGCGATCGGCAAGGCCGACCGTGTTCAGGGGGCGCGGTAATAGCGCTGGGGAACGAACGGCGTGGCCGCGACCCTGGCCGCGAGGCGCTTGCCGCGCACCTCGAGTTCGAGCGGGGTGTCGACGGCCGCATGCTCGGCCGGCACATAGCCCATCGCCATCGGGCCGCCGAGGGTCGGGCCGAAGCCGCCGGAGGTGACCGTCCCGATCTCAACGCCGCCCGCCAGGATCTTCGAGCCTTCGCGCGCCGGCTGGCGCCCTTCCGGCAGGATGCCGACGCGCTTGCGCCCCGCACCTTCCGCCAGTTGTTTCAGGATCACGTCCGCCCCCGGGAAGCCGCCTTCGGCACGCCGGCGCTTGCCGATGATGAAGCTGAGGCCAGCCTCGACCGGGGTCGTGGTTTCGTCGATGTCATGCCCGTAGAGGCACAGGCCGGCTTCCAGGCGCAGGCTGTCGCGCGCGCCGAGGCCGGCGGGGGCGACCTCCGGCTGGGCGAGGAGGAGGCGGGCGATTTTCTCCGTCTCCTCCGCCGGGATCGAGATCTCGAAGCCGTCCTCCCCGGTGTAGCCGGAGCGGGTGATGAACAGCGGCACCTCCTCCAGGGACGCGCCGATCGCCGACATGAACGGCATGGTCTCGACCACCGGGATCAGCCGGGTCAGTGCCTTCGCCGCCTCCGGCCCCTGAAGCGCCAGAAGGCCGCGATCATCGCCCAGATAGGCGATGTCGACCGACCCGCCGATGCGGGCGTCGAGATGGGCGAGGTCGGCCTCCTTGCAGGCCGCATTGACCACCGCCCAATAGTCCTCGCCGGTGTTGGCGACCATGAAATCGTCGAGGATGCCGCCGGCCGGGTTGGTCAGCACCGAATAGCGCTGGCGGCCGGCCGCGAGTGCCTTGATATCGCCCGGGACCACGGTCTCGAGAGCTGCGGCGACGTCATCCCCGGTGAGGCGGGCCTGACCCATGTGGGACACGTCGAACAGCGCTGCCGAGGTGCGGCACTGCTGGTGTTCCTTCATCACGCCGGCCGGGTACTGGACCGGCATCTCGTACCCGGCAAACGGCACCATCTTGCCGCCGAGTTCGACATGGAGGGCGTAGAGCGGGGTCTTTTTCAGCCCCCCCTCGGTGTCGGCGGGGGCAGCATGGGCATCGGTCATCAGGGCACTCCGGCAGCCAGGGGCGGACGATCCGCACCTGCGATGCCTCCTCTGTCACCGACCTGAGAGATTTGCCCCGGTTGCCGACCGACCATGGCCAGCGCCCGGGTTTACCCCTTCGGTGAGCCGCGCGCCGCCGACAGCGGCACACGCCTGCTTTCCAGAGTGCCCACCCCCTCGGTCCCTTCGCCTGAGAGTTTCCGAGGCCGTTGCTCCTTCGGCGCCGTGCGCCCGATCCTCACCGGCCGCACGATCTCTCCCGATGGGGGTTATCGGCTATCGCTCCAACGTAGCCAGGGGCGGCGGGATGTCAACCGCCGCCGCCGGGTCGGCGCAAACCGATGCCGCGAACGGTGCGGTTGAAGCGCAGCTCGCTGGGCGTCAGCTCGAAACCCATCAGGATCTGGTGTTCCGGGCCGGTGCCGATGCCGCGTGGCAGCGGGACCAGTTGGCGCAGCGCCTCGCTGACCCCGCCACTGCCGTCGTCCTCGTCGAGGTCGAGCGAGACCCGGAATTCCTGACGGCCGAGGATGCGATCGGCAGGATCGGTGACGGCGACGAAATAGGCGATCTCGATGGTTTCGCCGGCCAGGGCCGGCCCGCGCTGTGCGACGATCTCGATATCGACATCCACTTCGACCGCGTCGTCGAGATAGATGCAGCCGCCGCTCAGGTTGGCCATCGCCGCCCGGTAGACGACGTCGTTCTCGTCCGGGCGCACGTCGTTGCGGAATTTCGTGATCTCCGACGCGTCGGCCAGGAAGGCGACCTGTGGGCAAGGCGGAGCCGTCGGTTCGGAGCCGCCGCAGGCCGCCACCGCTGCGGCGACGGCGCCCAGGGCGGCGGACCGCCAGCGCCTCGGCTGCCGATCCTTGCATCGAAAGGTCGGATCGTCGCCACGGCGATGCCCGGCTTTCGGTTTAAGCGACTCTCGACCGCAGGGGGCGGCCTCTTGTGGGGCGGAACCCCGGCACGACATCAGGTCGGGTGAAGCGGAGGATGACGGCATGTTACCCATCGGAAGCGATCGCAATGCTGGCACGGCCTGACCTTGGTGACGTGGTCGGGGGCAAGGACGACCTGACCCGAGCGCCTCTTACCATACTGATCGCCAATCCGCGCGGATTCTGCGCCGGCGTCGACCGGGCGATCGAGATCGTCGAGCGCGCGCTGGAGAGGTTCGGCCGTCCGGTCTTCGTCCGCCACCAGATCGTCCACAATGCGACCGTGGTCGCCGATCTGGAGGCGAAGGGGGCGGTCTTCGTCGCCGAACTCGACGCCGTTCCGGACGGAGTGCCCGTGGTCTTCTCCGCCCACGGCGTTGCCAAGGCGGTCACCAACGAGGCCGGGCGGCGGCGGCTGATGGCGATCGATGCGACCTGCCCGCTGGTGACCAAGGTCCACCGCGAGGCCGAGCGCCATCATGCCGCCGGCCGCGGCGTGATCGTCATCGGCCATGCTGGCCACCCGGAAGTCGACGGTACGAGAGGCCAGTTGCCGGACGATGCCACCTACCTCGTGGAGACCGAGGCCGACGTCGAACGCCTCGCACCGGCCGATCCGGCCCGGCTCGCCTATGTCACCCAGACGACCCTGTCGGTCGACGACACCGCCCGCATCGTCGCCGCACTGAAGCGCCGGTTCCCGGCCATCGAGGGGCCTCGGCGGGAGGACATCTGCTATGCGACCTCCAATCGCCAGGAAGCCGTGAAGGCGATTGCGCCGCGCGTCGATGCCCTGCTCGTGGTCGGCTCGCCACGGTCGTCCAACGCCAACCGGCTGGTCGACGTGGCCCGCGATCATGGCTGTGGTGACGCGCGGCTGATCGAAACCGCGGCGGCGATCGACTGGGACGATCTTGCCGACGTGCGTGTTCTCGGCCTGACCTCCGGTGCCTCGACCCCGGAGTCCCTCGTCGAGGAGGTGCTCGCGGCCGCACGCCTGCGCCGGGCTGTTACGGTCGAGCCGGTGACGGTCGCGCGGGAGGATGTGGTGTTCCGCCTGCCGCCAGCCCTCGACCCGGCCCGGGCCGCGCAGCCGCCGGCCTGACATCCCTCGACCCGGTCCGCAGGGACCGGGCGCGGCGATACCGGCGCGGCACCGCTCCACCGGTTCCTATTGGCGACGTTCCTGGCGATAGCGCTGGATCCGTTCACGCAGGTTCTGTCCGACGCGGCCCTCGCTGCCGTTCGGCGGCGGGCGCCGCTGACCCTGCATGCCACGTTGCATCTGTGCCAGCGCCAGCCGGGCCGGTCGGTGGTTCTGGTCGGCGGCGGCCTTCAGCCAGCGGTGCGCCTGCTCAGCCTCACCGGTTGCCGCCAGCATGATGCCATATGCGAACTGTGCGTCGGCGGAGGAGGAATCGGCGCGCACGACAACCTCGCACGCTGACAGGCCGGCGTTGCGGCCGGCACTCGTCGCCGTCGCCTGCTGGCGATTGAAGGCCTGCTGCTGGAAGACCTGGGCCACGGCCTGCTCACAGCGCCGCGTGTTGGCTTCGAGGGCCGTTGCCGCCTCGGCCTGGTCGCTCGCCGGTTCGCTTTGCTGTTCGCGGGCCTGATCCTGTGCCGCCGCGATCCGGCGGTCGTGATCGGCCTGACGCCGCGCAAGCTCGGCCTCGCGCTGTTCGAGCCGCGAGCGCAGTTCCCCGATCGGGTTTCCCGCGCCCGCCGGTTCCTCGTCGGGCTCTTGTGCGACCGGATCGGCCGCGGCCACTGCCGGCTCTTCTTGGTCAGGGCTGTCAGGCTCCGCCTCGACGACGTCGGCCACCGGCTCCGGTTCCGCCGTCGACCCGCCTGCGGTTCCAACGGGGTCCGGCTCGGCCCGCCCGGTCTTCGGTGCCGGCGTTTCAAGCGACGCGGTGGCGACCGGTGGCGGCTCCTGGTTGCGCCGGTTGAGTGCGACGGCGGCGACCGCACCGGCAACCAGGAGGGCCAGACCTGCGGCGACGGGAACCAGAAGAGCGGAGCGCCCGCCGGCCTTCTTCTTCTTGCGCTGGCCGTTCGTGCGCGCTGTTTTCGGCTGGTGTCCGTCGGCGGCCGCCCCCTTCGCGGCGCTGGCGGTACGGCGGCTGCCGCCGTCCATCAGTTCTGTGGCACCGTCCATGCCGACCGGCGGTGCAACCTTCGTCGGGATCATCGCCGCGTCGGGCACCGGGATTCCGCCGAGCAGTTCCGCGCGCCAGTCGGCCACCGTCTGCGGCCGGCCCGAGACCGAGAGTGTCAGCGCATGGGCGATCGCGGCGAGCACATGGCCGTCGACGTTCACGACTTGGTCCAGGCGCTCCATAACCGGGTCCGGCGCCCCTTCGAGGTGGCCCATGTTGCGTTCGCTGGCCGACTGCGGGGCGGATCCCACCAAGGCCCAGTACATCGCCGCCCCGAGCCCGTAGATGTCGGTCCACGGGCCCTGGCGGCTCGCCCCGGCATACTGCTCGAGCGGTGCGTAGCCGGGACTGACGACCGATGTCAGCGCCTGGGTCTTGTCGCCGATCGACTGCCGCGCGGAGCCGAAGTCGAGAAGGATCGGGGAGTCGTCGGCACGGATCAGGATGTTGGAAGGCTTGATGTCGCGATGCAGGAAGCCCGCCGCGTGCACCGCCTCGATCCCGTCGAGGAGCGGCAGGAACAGCGCCAGCAATTCCTGCTGATCCGGCCGATGGCCGCGCTTCTTGAGGAACCGGCTGAGGGTATCGCCCGCCTCGAACGGCATCGCCATATAGGCCGTGCCCTTGGCCTCGAACAGGCGCAGGACACGCACGATGTTGGGGTGGTTGAAGCGGGCGAGGGTCCGCGCCTCTTCCAGAAAACGGTCGAGGCCCCAGCGATAGCTGTCGATGTCCGACTGCGAGCGCGCGGTCACCGTCATGCCATCGGCGCGCTGGGCGAACTGTGCGGGGAGATATTCCTTGAGCGCGACCGGCGCATCGAGATTGAGGTCGTGGGCGCGATAGGTGATGCCGAAACCGCCCTGGCCGAGGATGCCGTCGATACGGTAGCCCTCGATCTCGTAACCCGGCGGCAAGGCCGAGCCGTCGCCGTCTGCCGCT
>CAYNIS010000069.1:0-11813 GCA_964397055.1 uncultured Rhodospirillaceae bacterium
CAACGTCGCCGGCCTGCCGGACAGCCTGTCGTTCACCGTGCCGCAAATCCCCTGGCCGCGCGGCCCTTGACCGGCGAGGCATAGGCGGTACCCTTTCCGCTGCTATGAAGGGAGACGGCGGGAACGCGGCGCAGCATGCGCGAATTATCGGCCCGGCCTGCTGACGCGGGTCGGGAATGCTGCCGTTCGCCCTGGCCTACAGCACCCCAGGGCCGTACATCATGCGCGACGAGCGATTGCGCCTTGATGAACCTGTACGCCCCTATCAGAGCCCAGATCGACCTGACCCGATCGATCCGAACACGGAAAACGCGACCGACATGAGCGCGAACCCTGCCGCCTCCGGCCAAAGCAAGTCTGACAAGATGAAGGCCGAGGGCCAGAACGCCGGCAAGACCGATGCCTACAAGGACACGGTTTTCCTGCCCAAGACCGACTTCCCGATGCGTGCCGGGCTGCCCAGGAAGGAGCCCGAGATCCTGGAGCATTGGGCGCGGCTCGACCTCTACAACGCCTTGCGCAAGATGAGCCACGGGCGGGAGAGGTTCGTCCTTCACGACGGCCCTCCCTATGCCAACGGCAACATCCATATCGGGCACGCCCAGAACAAGATCCTGAAGGACGTGGTCGCCCGCTCCCAGCAACTCCTGGGCAAGGACAGCGTCTATGTCCCGGGGTGGGACTGCCACGGCCTGCCGATCGAATGGAAGATCGAGGAGCGCTACCGGGCCGAGGGGCGCGACAAGGACGCCGTCCCGGTCAACGAGTTCCGTGCCGAATGCCGCGCCTTCGCCCAGCACTGGGTGGATGTCCAGCGCGAGGAGTTCAAGCGCCTGGGCGTCATCGGCGACTGGGAAAACCCCTACATGACCATGACCTTCGCGGCGGAAGCGCAGATCACCGCGGAGATCCACAAGTTCGTGAAGAACGGCGGGCTCTACCAGGGCTCCAAGCCGGTCCTGTGGTCGGTGGTGGAGAAGACCGCCCTCGCCGATGCCGAGGTCGAGTATCACGAGCACAAGTCGACCACCATCTGGGTGCGCTTCCCGGTCGTGACCGCCTCCCATCCGGCGCTGGAGGGGACGGCGATCGTCATCTGGACGACGACGCCCTGGACCATCCCCGGCAACCGCGCGGTCGCGGCGGGGGAGGAGATCGACTACGGGGTCTATGAGGTCACCTCGATCGCGGAGGGCAGCCTGGCCCGGGTCGGGGAGAAGCTGGTGGTCGCCACCGCGCTGGCCGACGACGTCCAGGCCCAGGCGAAGATCGAAGGCTGGACCAGGGTCGCCGACCTGACCGGGGCAGAGATCGCCGGCACGCTGACCGCCCACCCCTGGCGCGGGCAGGGCTACGACCAGGACACCCCCGTCTATCTCGGCGACTTCGTGACCGACGAGGCCGGCACCGGCTTCGTCCATGTCGCCCCCGGCCATGGCGAGGACGACTACCATCTGGGACTGGCCCACGGGCTCGACATTCCGCACACGGTCGGGCCGGAGGGCGTGTTCTACCACCATGTGCCGATCGCGGCGGGCGCCGTCGTCTATGACGCGAACGGCAAGCCGGGCAACGCCAACGGCGTCGTCATCAAGGCCCTGGTCGAGGCCGGCGGGATGCTATGCAAGGGCTCGCTGCGCCACTCCTACCCGCATTCCTGGCGCTCCAAGGCACCGCTGATCTTCCGCAACACCGCCCAGTGGTTCATCTCCATGGAGACGAACGACCTGCGCGAGAAGGCGCTGGCGGCGATCGAGGCGACGCGCTGGGTGCCGGGCCAGTCGAAGAACCGCATCCGCTCGATGATCGAGACCCGGCCGGACTGGTGTGTCAGCCGTCAGCGTGCCTGGGGGGTGCCGATCGCGCTGTTCGTGCGCAAGGCCGACCGCTCGGTCCTCGACGACCCCGCGGTCCTGGAACGCATCGTCGAGGTATTCCGGGAGGAGGGCTCGGACGCCTGGTTCGCCCGGGACCCGCAGGACTTCCTCGGCAATGCCTATGACAAGGACGACTTCGAGCAGGTGACGGACATCGTCGAAGTCTGGTTCGAGAGCGGCTCCACCCACTCCTACGTGCTGGAGCCGCGCGACGACCTCTCCTGGCCCGCCGACCTCTACCTCGAAGGCTCCGACCAGCACCGCGGCTGGTTCCATTCGAGCCTCCTGGAGAGCTGCGGCACGCGCGGCCGCGCGCCCTACAATGCGGTCCTCACCCACGGCTTCGCGCTCGACGCCGAGGGCAAGAAGATGTCGAAGTCGCTCGGCAACACGATCGCGCCCCAGGACGTGATCGCCAAGTCGGGGGCGGATATCCTGCGCCTGTGGGTGGTCGCCGCGGACTACAGCGAGGATGTGCGCATCGGCCAGGAGATCCTGGACTACCAGGCCGATGTCTACCGGCGCTTCCGCAACACGCTGCGCTACCTCCTGGGTGCCCTCGACGGGTTCGACGACGCGGAACGGGTGCCGCGGCAGGAGATGCCGGAACTGGAACGCTGGGTCCTGACCCGCGTTCACGCGCTGGATCGGCTGGTGCGCCAGTCGATCGACGACTTCGACTTCAACACGATGTTCGTCGAGCTCCACAACTTCTGCGCGGTCGAGCTGTCGGCCTTCTATTTCGACATCCGCAAGGACTGCCTCTACTGCGATGCGCCCTCCTCCTCGCGCCGGCGGGCGGCACGGACGGTGATGGCGATCCTGTTCGACCACCTGACCGCCTGGCTGTCGCCGATCCTGTGCTTCACGGCGGAAGAGGCCTGGCTTGCGCGGCCGGCCGGCCTCGGCGAGGGGCCGGAGAGTGTCCATATGCGCACCATCCCGGCGGTGCCGGAGGCATGGGCCGACCGCGAGTTGGCGGAGAAGTGGGAGCGTCTGCGCCAGCTGCGCCGGGTGGTCAACGGCGCACTCGAGGCCTCGCGCAAGGCCAAGGAGATCGGCAAGTCGCTGGAGGCGCATCCGGTCCTCCATGTCGACACGATCGAAACCCGGGACCTGTTGCAGTCGGTCGACGTCGCGGAGATCGCCATCACCTCCGGTGCGACGGTCACCCGGGAAGCCGCCCCGGAGGACGGGGCGTTCCGCCTGGAAGACGTGCCCGGCATCGCGGTCACCGTGCAGCTGGCGGAGGGCACCCGGTGCGAGCGCTGCTGGCAGGTCCTGCCGGAGGTGGGCAAGCTCCCCGCCGCCCCCGATCTCTGCCGCCGATGTGCCGACGCCGTCGAGCAACTGAAGGCCGCCAATGGCTGAGCGCCCGGTTCAGCGTCCGGACCTGGTTCGGACTTCGGCCTGGCTGGCGACTGCCGTCCTGATCGCCGATCAGGTCTCCAAATGGGCGCTGTTGGAAATCGTCGGCCTGCGCACGTTCCCGCGCGTCATCGAGATCCTGCCGGTGTTCAAACTGGTCATGGTCTGGAATCGCGGGGTCAGCTTCGGCCTGTTCGCCCATGACGACCCGCGTGCCCAGTGGGCGCTGTCGGCCCTGGCGATCGCCATCGTCATCGGCATGGTCTGGTGGCTGCGGTCGGTCGACCGGCGCCTGGTCGCGATCGGCATCGGCGCGGTCGTCGGCGGGGCGATCGGCAATGTCATCGATCGCTTGCGTTTCGGGGCTGTTGCCGACTTCTTCGATGCCCATATCGCAGGCTATCACTGGCCGGCGTTCAACATCGCGGACAGCGCGATCGTCATCGGGGTCGGCCTGATCCTGATCGACGGCATGGTCGACGGGCAAAACGCCGTGAAGGCGAACGGCATGGCTGCCGAGAAAGCGGGCGGCCAAACGGGTGAGGAGGTTGGAGAGGCATGATGACGACGCGCTTGGCTGTGCCCCGAATGGCGGCAGCATTGGCCGCGGTCGCGCTGGTCACGGCGGGCTGCAGCGAGGTCCGGCGCACCTTCGGTCAGGTTCGATCGGCCCCTGACGAGTTTTCGGTGGTGACCCGCGCACCGCTGACGCTGCCGCCGGGCCTCGGTCAGCAGGCAGCGTTGCCGGAGCCGAGCCCGGGCGCGGTCCGCCCGCAGGAGGGCACGCCGGAGGATCAGGCCGCGCGGTCCGTCTTCGGCGCCGTTCGGGAAGTGCCGGCCGGGGCCCGCTCGTCCGGCGAGAACTCGATCCTGAACCTCGCCGGGACCGAGGCGGCGGACCCCGACATCCGCCGCAAGGTCGACCGGGAGACGCAAGGTCTGCGCGTTGCCAACCAGTTCCTGGTGCACCGCCTGCTCGGCATCCAGCCGGACCCGGTCGACCCGGTGGTCAACCCGGTGGCCGAGACCGAGCGCATGCGCAACGCGGCCGCCGTCGGCGAGCCGGTGACGGCGGGCGAGACGCCGGTGATCGAACGGCGCCGCCGCGGGCTGTTCTTCTGATCCCCCGCGGCGGGCACGCGCGCGGGAGGCCGCGCGCCTACTGCCCGACGATCTGGTCCTGAAGGCTGCCGACCACCGTCAGCACCTCCGTCAGTTCGGGGTCGGTGACGCCGTTCTCCGTCAGCGCTTCCGACAGGTACTGGCCGGACAGGTTGAACTGTGCCGTCGTGATGTTCATGCCGCGATGGGCGTCTTCCATCGACCGGCCCGAATAGGTGCACGGGCCGCCGGACACGTCGCAGATCTGTTCCGCCAGCAGGCGCTTGAAATTCGGGATGTCGGTATTCGCGAAGGTCCCGTTGACGCGCGGGTCGGCCGCCATCTTCGCGGTGAAGTCGTCGACCACGACATTGATCGCCGGCATCCCGCCCAACCGATCATAGAGCGTCGGTTCCGCCGCCATTTGAGGCTCGGCACAGCCGACGGCCGCGACTGCCGCCGCCAGGATCAAGGTCGTCCGCATCCGTCTGCCCTCCGTCGAAACCACAGGGTTGTTGTGGGTAATACGGTCGCACATCGGCGGCGGATCAACCGGCCATGTCAGCTTTCCGGATAGCTCTTCGCCCACAGCTCGCTCAGGGTCGGGTGCCCGGCGACCGCAACGGCGATGGCGTCGGTCTTCGGCGCGTTTGCCCTGAACCACGCTCGGCCCGGCGTCCACTGGGACATCGCCGCCATGTAGATGTCGAGGGCGGAAAAGCGCTCCCCCAGGAACCAGGGGCCGCGGACCTCCCCCTCCGGCATCCGATACAGGTGTTCCTGGTAGGCGTTCACCGCCGCCTTGAACCCCTCCCGTGCGGCCGCGTCCGGCACGACGCGGGCCGGATCGTCGACATAGGTGTAGGTCGGGTAGACATTGGCGACGAGGAAGACGAGCCAGCGCAGGAAGCGTGCGCGTTCCGGCGCGCCGGGCGGCGGCACCAGGTCTGTCGAGCCGGTCACGTCGGCGAGCCACAGGGTGATCGCGGCACTTTCCGTCAACACCCCCTCAACCGGCGAGACCAGGGTCGGGATCTGGCCGAGCGGATTGATCTCCTCCAGCCGTGCGCGCGCGGCCGCATCCTCGAACAGGTCGCCGACGGAGACGAAGTCGTAGTCGAGGCCGTACCAGATCAGCTGGGCTTCGACGAGGATCGAGCCCCAGCCGGGCTCGCCATGGAGGGTCAGCTTGCCCACGCCCGTCACGCCACGATCACGGTGTCGGGCGCCGGATCCTGATAGAGCGCGGCGACCTCCGCCGCGCGGTTGTCGATCGCCGTCCTCTGGTTGATCGACTGCTTGTCGGTGATCTCGCCCTTGTCGAAGTCGGGCAGGGCGGTGAGGAAGGCGAAGCGCCGGATGCGCTCGCTCGACGCCCCGTGCGCGCGGTTGTGCCGGTGGAGGGCGGCCTTCACCGCGGCCACCACGCTGTCATGGGCGACCACCTCCGCCAGCGGCGCGTCGGCCGGCAGGTCCGGGCACATCTCCCGGCAGATCGCCTCGTTCGGCCAGCCGAGCATGGTGACGTAGTCGCGGTCCTGGCCGCAGATCAGCCCCTCCTTCACGAAGGGCTGCAGCTCCGACAGGATTTGCAGGCGCAGGGCGCCGGCATGGACGAAGGTGCCGGTCAGGAGCTTGAAGTCCTCGGTCACCCGCCCGCGGAAGGCCAGGCCCTTGACCGGATCGGTCGGGTCGACCCAGGCGACCGCGTCGCCGGTGATGAAGAAGCCCTCCTCGTCGAACGCCGCTTCCGTCCGCGCCGGGTTCTTGTAGTAGCCGGGCATCACCTGCGGGCCCTTGATGCGCAGTTCCAGCTTGTCGCCGACCGGCACCAGCTTGACCAGCGACCCGGGGGCGGGCAGGCCCAGCATGCCGACCGTCTCCGACGGCCAGTAGACCTGGAAGCCGGTCGCGGTGGTCTCGGTCATGCCCCAGCCGCAGCCGAACGGTACGCGCTCCCCGGTCAACTCTTTGGCGAGGCGGTAGTAGCGGTCGCAGATCTCCTGCGGCAATGCCGCCCCGCCATAGGACAGGCCGCGCAGGCGGGAGAACAGGCGGGTCGCAAGCTCGTGGTCGCGCTCCAGCGTGTCGATCAAGAGGTGATATGTGGCCGGCACCGTCGACATCATGGTTGGCTGAACCTCTCGCAGGTTCTTCAGCGTCTCCTCGAACCGGCCCGGCACCGGCCGCCCCTCGTCGATGTAGAGGGTGTCGGCCCCGCGCGCGGCGCCGTTGACGATGGCATTGCCGCCGAAGGTGTGATGCCAGGGCAGCCAGTCGAGCAGGATGCGCGGGTCCTCCGGCGGGCGCTTTTCCGCCACCGCGAAGATCTGGGCCTGGGCGGCGGCGAGGTTCCGGTGGGTGTTGACGACCCCCTTGGGCAGGCCGGTGGTGCCGGACGTGAACAGGATCTTCGCCGTGGTCTCGGCCGTCACCGCCCCGTAGGCCTGACGCCCGCGTGCCCGGTCGCCCGCCGCCAGCACGTCGGCGAAGGCGAGGCTGTCGATCCCGTCGACCGGGTCGGAGACGTGGAGCAGGGTCGCCCCTTGCGTGCGGATCGAGCCGATGGCGTGGGCGAAGCGCGTCATCTCCTGTGCGAAGATGACGTCCGGGCGGATCAGATCGTCGATGTAGATCAGGCGCTGGTGGTCCTGGCTGATCAGCGAATAGGCGGGGGAGACCGGCACCAGCGGCACGCCGGCCATCATCGCGCCGAAGGTCGCGATCGCCTGTTCCAGGCTGTTTTCCGACAGGACCATGACGTGGTTGTCGGGGCCGAGGCTCTGGGAAGCGAGCCAGCCGGCGAACGCTTCCGCCTGGGCGAGGGCTTCAGCGTAGGAGAGGTGGCGCCACGGCCGCGCCGGATCCTCCGCCGCCGGCACGCGCTTGGCGAGGAAGGTGCGGTCCGGCCAGTCGGCGGCGGCGTCCTTCAGGAACTCGACCGGCGAGTGCGGATAGGCGTCGAGCGCATCCGGGTGACGGACCAACTGGGTGCCGTCGTCGCGGGTTTCGACGGCGACCATCGGGGCCGGCCGGTCGAGCTTGATGAAGGGGGCGCGGGAAGGGCTGACGTCGTCCATGGCGGGCGGGGACCTGATGCGGCGTTTCGGAAAGCCTTCAAGCTAGTCCCTGAGCCCGCCGCTGCACCAGACCCCAGTTGCTGCGCCGCCGCACCAGACCCCGGTTGCCGCGCCGCCCGCGCGGTCACCCGACCGCGCGGCCCTGGCCCTCCCAGAACGGCTTGCGGATCTCTCGCTTCAGGACCTTGCCGACGGCACTGCGCGGCAGGTCCGGCCAGATCTCGACCGACTTCGGCGTCTTCATGCCGCCCAGCTTCTCCCGGCACAGCGCCATCAGCTCCTCGGGCTCGGCGGTGGCGCCGGGGGCAAGCTGGACCACCGCCTTCACCGCCTCTCCCCATTTTTCGTCGGGCACGCCGATGACGGCACAGTCCTGGACCGCCGGATGGGCGGTCAGCACGCTTTCGATCTCGAACGGGAAGATGTTGAACCCGCCGGAGACGATCATGTCGCGCTTGCGGTCGGTGACGTAGAGATAGCCGTCGGCATCCCGGTGGCCGATGTCGCCGGTGTGATGCCAGCCGAACTTCTTGATCTCCTCCGTCGCCACCGGGTCGTCGCGGTACCCCAGCATCTCGTTCGGCCCGCGCATCACCATCTCCCCGGTCTCGTCGGGGCCGAGCAGGGTGCCGTCGTCGGCCATGATCTCGATCCGCTCGGCAACCAGGGTCGGCCGGCCGCAGGACATCAGGCGGTGTTCCAGGGCCGGCGTCGCCGCCGCCTCCTGATACTCCTCCGGGCTCATCCAGGTGGTCGGGAAGCCGCTTTCGGTCTGGCCGAAGGCCTGGCAGATGACCGGGCCCAGAACCTCGATCGCCTCCTTGATCTTGGCCGGCGACAAGGGTGCTGCGGCGGAGATCAGGTATTTGAGGGAGGAGGTGTCGTGCTCGCGCACGCCGGGATGGGCGAGCAGCATGTAGATCAGGGTCGGCGGCAGGAACAGGACACTCACCTTCTCCTGCTCGATCGTCCGCAGCATCTCCCCGATATCGGGGCTGGACGCCATGATCGTGTGGCCGCCCATCGGCATCAGGCCCATCGCGACGAAGCCGGCGGCGTGGGTGATCGGCGCGACGGCGAGGTTGACCGGCGGCTTCAGCGGGAAGTGCAGGCAGGTCGACCACGCCGCGACCGAATGGGCGACGAAGCGGTTGGCGGACAAGGTCAGCTTGGAAGCGCCGGTGGTGCCGCCGGTCGCCCCCTGGAAGCCGATCTCGTCCTCCGGATGGCGACGGCCGGGGTCGGTCGCGGGCACGTCGCCCAGCCAGTCCATCAGCGTCGGGTCGCCGTTGGCGGGCTGGTCCACGGTCATCGCGAGCTTGATGTTGGGGCAGGCTTGCCTGATCGCCTGGGCCGCCTCCGCCGCCACCGAGTGATAGAACAGGATGCGGCAGTCGCCGCGCTTCAGGATGTCGATATTGGCGTCGACGGCGTTGCGGAGGTTGAGGTTGCACCACACCGCGCCGGCCCGGTAGCCGCCGAGGATCGCGGTCATGGTCAGGGAGTGGTTGGGCGACAGGCCGGCGAAGCGGTCGCCGGGGCCGAAGCCGTCGCGGGCGAGGGCGTTCGCGATGCGGTAGGTCAGGGCCTGGGCCTCGCGATAGGTCAACTTGCCGCCGAACCCGGAGAAGGCGAGCCGGTCGCCGGCGATCCTGACGCCGCGGTCGAACAGGTCGATGAGGTGCATGGTTCCTGGATGCTCCCTGGATTGGTCGGCGGGTGTCCTTCCCGCCTTGTCCCGCGCCAGCGGGTTGAGGTGCAGCGTCCCGCGCAAGCGGGTTGAAGTGTCGCTGAGTTTCGACCGCGCCTGCGCGGGTTTCAAGCGGCCCCGGTCAATCGGCTCCGGTCAAGCGGCCCCGGAAACCAGATCCGCCAACGCGCGGACCCCGATCGCCTCCACGGCCTCGGAAATCGGATAGCGATCGTCACCGGCGTGAACGACAAATGCCCTGGTCGGCGCCAGGCTTTCCAGCGCTGCGAAGAACCCGCGGCCTGGCCTGGCAGAGGCCGCGCGCTTGATCTCCACCGCCCAGCGCTCGCCGTTGGGGAAGTCGATGATCAGGTCGATCTCCGCCCCGGCATGGCTGCGCAGGTACGATGCCGTGGCGCGCCAGGGTAGGACGGAGAGCAGCGTTTCGATCAGGTATCCCTCCCAGCTGAAGCCGGAGACCGGATGACCGGCGAGCTCTTCGAGGGTCTCAATGCCAAGCAATGCGTGCACAAGGCCGCTGTCGCGCACGTAAACCTTGGGCGCCTTCGTCAGGCGTTTGCCGAGATTGACGGTGAGCGGGGGTAGTCGCCGTACCAGCAGCAGGTCCACCAAAAGGTCGATGTAGCGGGTGACGGTCTGCGAGCTGACCTCCAGAGAGCGAGCGATGTCCGAGGCGTTCAGCGGTTGGCCTTGGCGATGGGCGAGCATGGTCCAGAGACGGTCGAGCGTCGTGGCCGGCACACGCGGCCCGAACAGCGGCACGTCGCGTTCGAGGTATGTGCGGATGAAATCACGCCGGAGAGCCAGGCTGTCGCGATCGGTGTCCGCGAGGTAGGCGTCCGGGAAGCCGCCGCGCAGCCAGAGCCGTTCCCGGGCCGCGTGATCGTTTTCGATTTCGAGCGCGGTGAGCGGCGTCAAGTCGATGTAGGCGATCCGACCGGCGAGGCTTTCGCTCGCGTGGCGCAGGAGATCGATGGAGGCGGATCCCAGGATCAGGAACCGACCGCGTCCGCGCCCGTCGCGACGTCCGCGATCGATGATGCCCCTCAGGCTTTCTAGGAGTTCCGGCAGCCGGTGGATCTCATCGAGGATGACAAGGCGGTCGGCCACGTTCTCCAGGAACAGGGTCGGGCTTGCCAGCCGCGCGCGATCATCCGGGTCTTCGAGGTCGAGATAGATTGCGTTCAGTTGTTGCCCGATCGCCAATGCCAGCGTCGTCTTGCCCACCTGGCGCGGCCCGATCAAGCCAACGGCGGCCTGACGGCGCAGGGCCTCTTCAACAAACGGGGTCGCGCGTCTTTCCAGCATCCTTGAAAATTCACCACGCTGTGGAGAATTTTCAAGGTTCCGGCTTGCGCAGGGCGATGTCGTAGAGCGCTTCCGGGTGGAAGCAGAAGAAGGCCACCTCCCACCTGGCTTCGTCGATGAAGTCCATTACCGCCTGATGCACGCCGAAGGTGCCGAGGGTGGGTCGGAGGATCCGGGCGAAGTCGTTGAACGCCATCAGCCCGCCCGGCTTCACCTTGGGCGCCCAGGCGCGGATGTCGGCGGTGACCCCCTCGAACGTGTGGTCGGCATCGACATAGACGACGTCGAAATGGCCGTCGGGAAACTGCCCGGCAATTTCGACCGTCGGCCCCTGGTGACGGCGGATCAGCGGGCTCTTGGCGACGTCGCGCGCAAGCAGGCTGAAATCGAGGTCGACCAGATGCAGTTCGGCGGGCCGGGCCTGGGCCAGGATCGCGCGGGAGAAGCGCCCGCGCTCGACGCCAAGCTCGGCGATCACGGCTCCCTTGGGAAACTGGTCGATGAGGTCGAGGCGCTGGGCCAGCAGCCGGCAGTTCACGAGTACCTCAGCCGGCGGGACCTTGGCCGGCGGCGGCGGGGCGGCGAAGGCGAGGCGCAGAAGGCGTCCGATGCGCTTCACCGGTTCCGGCACGGCGCGGCTGAGACGGATCATGAAACCGCCGGCCATGGATCAACGCTCCGCTCATGACGCAAGGCGCGGACCATAGCCGGCGGGCGGGCCGGCGGCTAGGCGCCGGTCCAGGTATCGGCGGGCGCCAGGAGGTGCCGGACGACCGGCGGCTCGGGCCCCAGGTGGAAGGCGTTGACCCGCATTTGGACCTGTCGATCGCTTTCGGTCACCCGTTCATGCTGGCGCAGATGCTCCAGCCAGGAAGCCGCCTGGAAGGTCTCCAGGTACCGGCCGGGCTCGGCCGCGTCCTCGAACACGCCCCAGGCATAGCCGCCGTCGCGTCGGCGCTCGTCGGCGAGCTTGTCGAGCACGGCCAGGAAGTCGCCGGCCCTGGCGGGGTCGATGCGGTATTCGATGGTGACCAGGACAGGGCCGCGATCGGGGGTCGGCTCCTGGTCGACAACCGGGGCCGGCCAATGGGTCGAGGGGCTGAGGTCGAGTGCGGCCCCGGCCTGCAGACGGGCAAACCAGGTCACCGGGATCATCGCGATCGCCCCGGCGACGGCGATCAGCAGTGCCGGCGGAATGCCGGCGGCTCCGGCGACCTGACCCCAGCCCAGGCTGCCGACGGTCATCGCCCCGAAGAAGACGGTCTGGAAGATGGCGAGCCCGCGGGCACGGACCCAGTCGGGCAGGGCCATCTGGGCGGAGACGTTGAGGGAGGAAAGGACCGCGACCCAGGACACGCCGGCGAGCAC
>CAYNIS010000070.1:0-11706 GCA_964397055.1 uncultured Rhodospirillaceae bacterium
GGCGAAGGCGTGGGGTGCCGGCAAGATCATCGCCACCGCCGGGGGTCCCGACAAGGTGCAGGTCTGCCGGGACATGGGGGCCGATCTCGCCATCGACTACAAGGAGGGCGACTGGGTCCAGGCGGTGAAGGACGCGACCGACGGCCAGGGCTGCGATCTGATCTACGACCCGGTCGGCGACGCGGTCGGCGAGAACTCGCTGAGGGTCCTCGCCTGGGGCGGGCGCTATCTGGTGGTCGGGTTCGCGGGCGGAGAGATCCCGCGGCTCAAGGCGAACATCATCATGCTGAAGAACGCCGCCGCGGTCGGTGTCTACTGGGGAGCGACCAAGGCGCGCGAGCCGGATGTCGGGGCGGCGGTGGTCGCCGACTGCATGGCGCTCTACGAGGCCGGCAAGCTGCGCCCGCTGATCCGCGACAAGTTCCCGCTGGCGGAGGCGCCGGCGGCGATGGCGGCGCTAGCCGGCCGCTCCAGCGTCGGCAAGGTCGTGCTCGAAGTCGCCTGACCGGCGCGCCGATGGGAAGGGAGGGCGACCATGGCATCCGCTGAGTCCGATCTGTCAGGGTTCGATCGCATCGTGGACACGTCGGAGGATATCGATCCCGGTCCGACCGACATGGATCGGGAAGCCGCGGACCGGCGCACCCGGCTGCTGGTGGAGGAAACCGACCTCCATCGGCATTTGGGCCTCACCCTGGTCACCCAGCAGCCGGGCTTCGCGGCGGTGGAGTTCGACGCCGGCAAGGCGCATCTGACGCCGTTCGGCGTGGTCCATGCCGGTGTGCTCTACACCCTGATGGAGGCGGCGGCCTTCCTCGGCCTGATGCCGATGCTGCGCCATGCCGAACATGCGGCGACCCATGACCTCCATGTCTCGGTCATGCGATCGATCGTCGAGGGCGAGCGGGTGACGCTGACCGCGCGGGTCGTGCGGCGCGGGCGTACGCTCGCCTTCATCGACACCGATGCGAAGGTGGACGACCGGCTGATGGCGACCGGTCGGGTGACCAAGTCGATCCTGCAGGTGGTCCCGGACGCGGGCTGAGGCCGGCATCGACGTTCGCATTGCGCATTGAATATGTACGCGTTTCGTGTATTATTGCGGTATGGCTATTTCCGATCCCCATTCCGTGACCGATCGTCTGAAGGACCTTCGGCAGCGCGCCGGCCTGTCCATGGCGGCGATCGCGAAGGCGTGCGGCTATCGCGGGGCGTCGAGCTATCAGCGCTACGAGAATGCGGAACTCTACGGTGACACCTACCTGCCGCTGAAGCTGGTGAGGGCGCTGGTGCCGGCCCTGACCGGGCGCGGCGCGCCGCCGATCAAGGCGGAGGAAGTGATGGCGCTGGCCGGCGTTTCGGTCGGTGAGGACGGGGAAATCACCCAGGTGGACCTGGATCCCAGGCCCGAATCGGCAGCCCCGGCCCGCCCCCGCGGCCGACCGGCCCCGCCGGCGGATGCTGGGGGCGGTCGCCCGGTCGCCGTGCCCGCCGTCGCCGACATGCCGCGCGACGTCCCGGTGATCGGCAATGTCGAAGGCGGGGCCGACGGGTCCTTCGTCATGAACGGCGAACGGATCGACGTGGTGCGCCGGCCGCCCGGGGTCGCGTCCGCCATCCATGCCTTCGCGCTCTACGTCGTCGGTACGTCGATGTCGCCGCGGTATGAGGAGGGCGACCTGATCTACGTACATCCCGACCGTCCGCCGCGCCCGGGCGACGACGTCGTGATCGAGCTGCACGGGACCGCAGGGGAAGCCGGGCGGTCCTACATCAAGCGGCTGGTCCGCCGGGGCGGTCGGCAGGTGACCTGCCGCCAGTTCAACCCGGACCGCGAAGTCAATTACGAGACCCGCGACATCCGCCGCATCTACCGCATCCTGACCGCCGCAGAGCTGCTCGGTGTCTGACGCACAACGGCCGTCAGCCATGGCCGCCAGGGTCGCGATCGTCGGCGGCGGCTATGCCGGGACGGCCATGGCGCTGGCGCTCGCGCGGTCGTCTTCCCGGCCGCTCGACATCCGCATCGTCGACCCGGCCCCCGAACCCGGGCGTGGCCTCGCCTATTCGACACCGGACCCGGACCACCGCCTGAACGCCCAGGACGCGATCCACATCACCCGGATCGACGACATCGACCACTTTCCCCGGTGGCTGAGGCAGAGCGGCGCCCTCGCCGCCGACCCGGAGGCGATCGCGGGCGAAGGCCAGGTGTTCGCGCGCCGCAGCGAGTTCGGCCGCTACATGGCCGGCGAACTGGCCGATGCCATGGTCGCCAACCCGTCGGGCAGCACCCTGCAGGTCATCGCCGACCGCGCCGTCGACGTCGCCGACCGGGGACGGGAAATCGCGCTCAAGCTGTCGGGTGGCGGCAGCCTCGCCGCCGATCTCCTGGTTGTCGCGACCGGCAACAGCCCGCCATCCCTGCCCGGGCCGCTGGCCGGTCTCCGCGACCATCCCGGTGTGATCGCCGATCCCTGGGACCTCAACCGCGTCGAGGACCTGCCGAGGGCGGCGCCGGTGCTGATCCTGGGCACCGCGCTGACCACGGCCGACATCATCGTCACCCTGCTGCGCAACGGCCATGAAGGCCCGATCACCGCCCTTTCGCGGCGCGGACTGGTGCCCCAGCGCCAGGGACCGTTCGGCGACATGTCGGCGTTCCTGGAGCGGCTGAAGCGCCCGGTTCCCGACTTCGTCGAGCGCCACGGCCTCCTGACCAGCCCGGCGGCGATCCTCGCCGCCGTGCGCGCCGATGCTGGCAGCATGGTGGCGGAGGGACGCCATTGGCGCTTCGCCTTCGACCATCTGCGCGATGCCGCCGGTGTCCTCTGGCGCGGGCTCGATGCCGCCGCGCGCCGGTCGGTCCTCGCCCATGCCAAGGCGGCGTATGACACGCATCGCTACCGCATGGCGCCGCAGGTCATGGACCGGCTGGACGCGGCCCGGGCATCAGGCCAGCTGACCTTCGTCGCCGGCCGGGTCCTGGCCGCGCGGGCCAAGGGATCGATGATCGTCGTCGACTGGCAGCCGCGCGGGACCCGGGACACCGCCCATGCCAGCTTCGACGGCGTGATCAACTGCACCGGTCCGGAAGCACGGCCGGAGCGATCGGGCAACCCGTTCCTGGCCCGGCTGGTCGCGACCGATCTCGCGCGATCGGACCCCTTCGGCCTCGGCTTCGATGTCGACGGCGCGTGCCGGGCGCTTGGCGCCGGCGGGCGGGACGGCCGCATCGTCGTCCTGGGCGCGCTCACCCGCGGCTGGTTCGGCGACGTGATCGCCGTGCCGCAGATCACCGTTCAGATTTCGCGCATCCTGCCCGGCATCCTCGCCCGGCTGGAATCGGCGACAGCTAGAGCGTTTTCCAGCCAGACTGAACCAGTCTGGCGGTTCGGAAAACGCTCAAACTATTGAACTGACGCGCAAATCGTCGTCGCGGACCGTGTCAGTCCGCTCGGGATTTGCGCTAGCGCCGCGTGAGCAAGAGGGCGGGCAGCATGGCAAGCGCGAACCCGATCGAAAGGACGACGAACGCGTCCTGATAGGCGAGGGTGCGGGCCTGGGCGTCGATCATGCGGTCGAGCCACAGCATCCGCTGCGGTTCGAGGTCGATGCCGGCAACACCGGAACGGGTCAGCTGGGCGGTGACCAGGCGCAACAGCTCCTGGGTCTGAGGGTTCTCGCCGGTCTGGGTGGCACTCAACTGGTCGAAATGGTGCTGGGTGCGCTGCTCGATCATGATCGCCAGCGCGCCGACGCCGAGGGCCCCGCCAAGCTGGCGGGAGAAGTTCATCGCCCCGGTACCGAACTGCAGGTTCTCCGGCGGGATGTTCTTCAGCCCGCCGACGCCGAGGGCGGGGAAGATCAACCCCAGGCCGGTGCGGCCGAAGGCGGCCCAGAATGCCAGCATGGCGAAGGTCCACCCGGCATCGGCGGAGGTCATCGCCGCGCACGCCCCGCCGAACAGGGCGAGCCCGACCAGGATCTGGAACCCGGCCGGGATGCGCTGGGCGAGCCGCCCGGCGAAGGAGAAGATGACGACCATGCACAGGCCCGAGGGCAACAGCATCATGCCGGCGGAGGTCGCGTCGAGGCGCAGGATCGAGCGGGCGAGCAGCGGCAACAGGTAAACGGACCCGAACAGGCCCGCCCCCACCATGACGCCGACGATCGACGACCACAGGAACGGCGGGTCGCTGAACAACGAGAGCTTGACGAGCGGCCGGCTGGACGAAAGCTCGGCCAGGATGAAGGCAGCAGCGGAGCCGATCGCGACCGCCCCGGTGGCGATGATGAAGTCCGATCCCCAGCCCAGGCGCTGGCCGTTGGACAGGGCGAGCAGGGCGGAGAACACCGCAGTCGTGACCAGGATGAAGGAGACCAGGTTGAACGGCAGCGCTGGGGTCTTCGGATCGCGGCCCGGCAGGTAGACGCTGGCGAGGCCGGCGACCAGCAGGCAGACCGGCACGGGGGCGATGAACACCTCCTCCCAGCCCAGTTCGTCGATGATGAGCCCGCCGACGGTCGGGCCGAAGGTCGGCCCCAGGACCACCCCCATGCCGAAGATGCCCATGGCCTTGCCACGCTCCTCCGGCGGGAAGGCGCGCATCAGCATCGCCATGCCGAGAGGCTGCAGGAGCCCGGCGCAGAAGCCCTGCGCGATCCGGCTGGCGACCACGAGGACGTAGATGTCGACCACATAGGCGACCGTCGCCGCGGCGGAGAACGCCAGCATCGCGATCACGAAGGTGGTGCGTGCGCCGAAGCGCGCGAAGAACCAGGCGTTCGCCAGCATCGACACGGTCATCGCCGACAGGAAGCCGGTCGACATCCAGTGCGCCTGGTCCTGGCCGATCCCGAAGGCCCCCATGACGTCGGGGATGGCGATGTTCACCATCGTCGAGGACATGAGCACGATCATGACGCCGAGGATCGCGGTCACGACCAGCGGCAGGCGGGCCAGACCGTCGGGCGTCCGGCCCGAGCCGGAAGGCGCGCGCGGCGGGCTTGCGGAAGTTACCTGAGCGCGGGGTCGGAGGGCCGGCTCACTCGCCAGCGACGTCAATGGCGACCTCGACCATCATTCCGGGCTTCAGAAGGCTGGTATCGCCTTCGATGTCGATCTTGACCGGGATGCGCTGAGTGATCTTGGTGAAATTGCCGCTCGGGTTCGGGCTCGGCAACAGGGCGAACTGGCTGGTCGTGGCATAGCCGATCCGGCTGACGCGGCCGATCATCGGCTGGTCCGGATAGGCGTCCACCGCGATTTCGACCCTTTGGCCGAGTTCGAGGCGGCGCACCTCCGTCTCGCGGATGTTCGCCTCGACCCAGACTTCTTCCGGATTGTGGATGAGCGCAATGCGCTGGCCCGGCTGTACGAACTCGCCCGGATCGACGAACACACGGGTGACGACGCCGTCGAGCGGGCTCTCCAGCGACCGGTCGCGCAGATCCAGGCTCTGCTGCTCGACACGGGCGGCGATTGCCGCCTCCCGCTGGGTCAGCTCGTCGAGCGCGCGTTCCATCACCAGGAGCTCGCCGCGTTCGGCACGCGCCTGGGCAAGGTCGGCCTCGGCCTCCGCCAGCTCGGCGCGGGTGCGCAGGACCTGCTGCTGGGAGCCCAGATAGGTCGTGCGCGCCCGATCGAGGTCGGCGTTGGACAGCACCCCGCGGTCGTTCAGGTTGCGGGCGCGTTCCGCCTCGTCCCGGGCGTAGGTGACTTCGGTCTCGACCGCTTCGAGGAGGGCGGTGAACGCCGCCACATTCGACTGTTCGGACAGGATCAGGCTCTCGGTGCGGGCGTCGACCACCTCGATCTCCGCCCGCATGCGTTCGCGCTGTGCCTGGAGGCCGCGCAACTCGGCCTCCAGCTCGGTGAGGCGGATGCCGGCCTCGCGCGCGTCGACCTGGACCAGGATGTCGCCGCGCGTGAGCTGCAGCCCCTCGGTCGCCGGCAGGTCGACGACCCAGCCGCCGACACGGGAGGCGACGGCCACGAGATCCGCCTTGACCCGCGCGTCCGTCTCCTGGACGTAGCGCATGGAGGTCATCATCCAGTTCGTGGCCCAGACACCGACCGCGGCCAGCACCCCCAGAAACACGACGGCGCGGGCGACCTTCTTCAGGATGTTGCGCGGTGGTGGCGGGTCGATCTCCGCAGTGGCGCGGTATTCGGCCAGTTTGTCGGCAGGCGTGCGATCGTCCATGGCACCTAACTCCGCTCGGCGGGGTCGCAGGGTTCCGCCCAGGCGGCGACCCGGCGGAAGACGTGAATGCAGGTTTCGATATCCTCGCGCGGGACCCCGGCCAGGATCGACCGGTGGAGGGCGCGGGTTTCGGCCTCCCCCTGGGCGAGTACGGCGGCGGCGGCATCGGTCAGGTAGACCGCCTTGAAGCGCCGGTCCGCCGGCACCTCCCGGCGTTCGACCAGGCCGGCCTTCACCAGGCGGTCGAGGATGCCGACCATGCTCGGCCCGTCGATGCCGAGGGATGCGGCGAGGTCCTTCTGGACGACCCCGTCACCGGCGCGCGCGAGATAGGTGAGGGTCGCCCACTGCAGGTAGGACAGGCCGAGCGGCCGGAGCCGGCGGTCGATTTCGCCGCGCAGCAGCCGGCCGACATCGCGCAGTCCGGCCGAAAAGGCGTCGCGGACATCGTCCTCCTGGCGGGTCGAGCTGTCGGGCAAGACTTCATCCCCAAAAAGCTTCAATGCCGTATGATTGTTACAGCTAACTAATTGCCCGCCCAAGCGCTGCCATCCCCAACTGTTGCATGGCAGATGTGTCGACGGTGCAGGCCGCCGGGACTTGCCGGGATCAGGCTGCGCGCACGCGCAGCAGGAGCAGCGCCGGCAGGAAGCCGGTGAGGAAGGCCGCGACCAGCACCAGGAAGGCATCCTGGAAGGCCAGAGCGACCGCCTGCGCCTCGACCATGCGACCGAGATAGCCGATCGCCAGCGGCAGCTGGTGGGACGCGGAGACCCCACCGGACGCGAGCAGCCCCGACACATCGTTCAACAGCTCGAAGGTCAGCGGGTTCTCGCCGGTCTGGGTCGCGGTCAGTTGCTGGGCATGGTGGTTGGCGCGCAGCTCGACCGTGATCGCAACGCCGTTGGTGCCGAGCGCCCCGCCCAGCATGCGCGCGAAGGTGAGCGTACCGGCCGCGAACGGCAGCAGGGCGGCATTGATCGTTGCGAACGCACCGACCGTGAGGGCCGGGAACACCAGCCCCATGCCGATCCGCCCGACCATCGCCCAGAGTGCCAGGAACAGGTAGCTCGACCCGGAATCGGCGGTGGCGAGGAACGCACAGGCGACCGCGAACAGGCCGAACCCGGCCATGATCGGCAGGCCCGCGGGCAGCGCCTGCGCCAGCCGGCCGGCGATCGGGAACACCACGAGCAGGATCATGCCGGCCGGCAGCAGCACCATGCCGGCGGTGGTGGCACTGAAGCCCTGCACGGAGCGGACCAGGATCGGCAGCAGATAGATCGTCGCGAACAACCCGCAGCCCAGCACGAAGCTGACCACGGAGCCGGCCGCGAAGCTCCTGTCGGCGAACAGCTTCAGCTGGATCAACGGGGCCCGGCTGGTCAGGTCGGACAGGATCAGGGCCACCGTCGCGATGGCGGCGATGGCGAAGCCGCCGACGATCGCCCCGGCATCCCAGCCCAGGCGCTGGCCGTTGGAGAGCGCTGCCAGGAACGAGGCCATGGCGATCGAGATCAGCGCGAGGCTGGCGAGGTTGAGGGAGGTCGGCACCGCCTCCGGGTCGCGGCCGGGCAGATAGCGGGTCGCGAGCAGGCAGGAGATCGCCAGCATCGGCAACGGGGCGACGAAGACCAGCCGCCAGTCCAGTTCGTCCACGATCATGCCGCCGATTGCCGGGCCGACCGCCGGGCCGAGCACGACGCCCATGCCGAAGATGCCCATGGCACTGCCGCGCTCCTCCGCCGGGAAGACGCGGAAGATGGTCGCCATGGCGAGCGGTTCGAGGATGCCCGCACACGCCCCCATGACGACGCGGGCGCCGACCATGACCCAGTAGAGCTCGACCTCCTTGGCGACGATCGAGGCGCCGGCGTAGATCACCATCGCCCCGATGAAAGTCCGGCGCGGGCCGATGTTGTTCATGAACCAGCCGGTCAGGAGCATGGCGACGGTCATCGCCGAGAGGAAGCCGGTGACCATCCAATGCGCCTGGTCCTGGCCGATGCCGTAGGCACCCATGACGTCGGGGACCGCGATGTTGACCATCGTCATGGACAGGAAGATGCCGAGCATTCCGACCATGACCGTGATCATCGCCGGCCACTTCGCCGAGGATGCCGGGGTCGCGGGCGCCACCGCGGCATCGGCCGCCGCCGCGGTCACGGCGTCGACCCCGCAGGCTCGGGGCGATGCAGGTCGAACACCGGAGTCGGGGGCCTGATTATGGTGGAGCGGGTCATGGACAAGCGGTATCGCCCGTTCGCCTGGAGCTTGTCACCCGGATTCGGTGAGTGGCAGGTGTGGCACCGACATGGCCCCCGACACCCCCGCAAGAAAGCCCGAGCGAGATCATGACCGTCCATCCGAAGCTCCTGAACCGCCCCTTCTCTCCCTACAGCACGATGCTCGGCATGCACCTCACGCACGCCATGGACGGCACGGCGACGGTCGCCTGTGACATCACGCCGGAGTTCATGAACGCCGCCGACACGGTCCATGGCGGGGTCGCGGCCTCCCTCCTCGACGTCGCGGTCAGTGCCGCCTCCCTGGTCGCCCCACAGGCCGGCGAGCGCACCGGGGTCATGACGCTGTCGCTCACCATAAACTATCTCGCGGCCAGCCGGGCCCGGCGCTTCTCCGCAACCGCAACGGTGCGCGGCGGCGGGCGCAGTTCGGTCTATTGCGACGGTGAGGTCGTCGACGAGACCGGTGCCGTGATCGCCACCGGCACGTCGGTGATGAAGTACCGTTGAGCGGCATTTCCGCGCGGCATGTGCCACGGAAGTGATCACCCGGGCGCCTGGGTTCGTACCGCTTGGCAATATGTGCGCGCTCACGGCTGCGGTCCCGAACTTGCATCGCCCTGACATGCGCCGGGTCCGGGCGGCTTCGCCCTCCGGGCCGCCGTCGATCGTCCATTGCCCAACCGGAGCCCCAGCCATGATCCGATCGCTCGCAGCCTTCGCCCTCGCCA
Source organism: uncultured Rhodospirillaceae bacterium (assembly GCA_964397055.1). Taxonomy (GTDB): domain Bacteria; phylum Pseudomonadota; class Alphaproteobacteria; order CAYNIS01; family CAYNIS01; genus CAYNIS01. The sequence goes on from CAYNIS010000070.1 coordinate 9,187, forward strand.
TCCTCGTCGCCGTCTCCGGCGCCTCGCCCGCCGACGCGAAACCTCTCGAACGGGATCCGGAGATCATCCGGGTGATCCAGGCCCAGATGGCGGCGTTCAAGGTCGACGACGGCGAGCGCGCGTTCAGCTACGCGACCCCGGACATCCAGCGCATGTTCGGCACGGCGGAACGCTTCATGCGCATGGTGCGCCAGGGCTACCAGGCGGTGTATCGCCCGCGCTCGGTCACCTTCCTCGGCCTCGAGGCCGGGCCGGACGCCGAAACGGTCAGCCAGAGGGTCCTCGTCACCGGCCCCGACGGCAACCCGCAGATGGCGATCTACGTCATGGAGCAGCAGGCGGACGGCGCCTGGCTGATCGACGGCTGCTTCCTCGTCGACGTCCCCGACGAGACGGCCTGACCCGTTCGCACCGGTCGCGCCCGGTCGACCTATCAGGTCATTGCCGCCGCCCGCGCTCTCGCCGACAGTCGGCTCCCCTGGAAAAAGAGGACAAGGGAGCGGGAGGATGAAGTCGCCGATCTGCGAGATGCTGGGTATCGAGTTCCCACTGCTCGCGTTCAGCCATTGCCGTGACGTGGTGGTCGCCGTCTCCAAGGCCGGCGGCTGCGGCGTTCTGGGCGTCACCATGATGAGCCCGGAACAGCTCGAGGAAGAGCTCACCTGGATCGACCAGCATGTCGACGGCATGCCCTATGGCGTCGACGTCCTGGTGCCGTCGCGGCTGGATACAAAGGATCACGGCCTGAACGCCGATACCGCCCTGGCAGGCATGCCGCCCGAGCATCGCGACTACGTCGACGGCATCTTGAAGGCGCACGGCATCGAACCGGCGGAGCTTACCGGAGAGGTGCTGGAAAACCGCCTGATGCGGGCGGAGAACCTGCGCGAGGACGGGGCGCACGCCCATCTCGACGTGGCCTTTTCGCACCCGATCAAGCTGATCGCCAACGCGCTCGGCGTGCCGCCGCAGTCGATGATCGATCGGGCCCACCGCGAGGGCGTGCCGATCGCCGCCCTCTGCGGGACGGCACAGCACGCCGTGCGACAGGCGCAGGCCGGGATCGACATCGTCGTCGCCGTCGGTACCGAGGCGGGCGGCCACACCGGCGAGATCTCGACCATGGTCCTGATCCCGGAGGTGGTCGCGGCCCTGGAGGAGTTCGGGACCCCGGTCCTGGCCGCCGGCGGCATCGCAACCGGCCGGCAGATGGCGGCGGCGATGGCGATGGGTGCGGCCGGAGCGTGGACCGGATCGGTCTGGCTGACCACGGCGGAGGCCGAGACCCTGCCGGTGGTGAAGGAGAAGATGTTGCAGGCGACGTCCCGCGACACGGTCCGTTCGAAGAGCCGGACCGGCAAGCCGACCCGCCAGTTGCGCTCCACCTGGACCGACGCCTGGGAGAACCCGGCGGCGCCGAAGCCGCTGGAAATGCCCTACCAGGGCTTCATCAGCGGCCCTGCCCTGGACAAGGTCGACAAACTCGCCATGTCCGGCCATGAAGGGGCACGGGCGCTGGCGACGTACTATGTCGGCCAGGCTGTCGGCCTCATGAACCAGGAACAGTCCGCCAGTGCCGTCGTGCAGGACTTCAAGCACGACTACCTCGCGGCCTGCGAAAGGTTGGAGGCGACGCTGGCCGGCTGATCGGGGATCCCCCATGACGCCGACAACCGGCGGGGCCGGCATTGGGCGGATCGCTGGTTTCGGCGCATCATGGGGGCGGCTTGTACACGATCAACCTGAGCGAACACGCCATCGGCTGGGACGAGCTGCACCGGGATACCCGGCGCCTCGCGGCCCGGCTGATGGCGGAGCGCCTGAGCTTCACCCGGATCGTCGGGATCGCCCGCGGCGGCCTGGTGCCGGCCACCATCCTCGCGCGCGAGCTCGAGGTCCGCTTCGTCGACACCCTGTGCATCGCCTCCTACGACCATACCCGCCGGGGTGAGATCGAAGTCCTGAAGGACGTCGAGGGCGACGGCGAGGGCATGCTGGTGATCGACGACCTGTCGGACACCGGGCGCACCCTGAACGAGGCCCGCCAGATGCTGCCCAAGGCGCATTTCGCCACCGTCTACGTGAAGCCGTTGGGCAAGGGCCTGGTCGACAGCTACGTAACGGAGGTGCCGCAGAATGTCTGGCTGCATTTTCCCTGGGACATGACGCCGATCTACACCGCCCCGCTGGCGCTGGGCGAGCCGGCCTGAGCTTCACGGGCCCGGGTTCAGGGCCGGAAAGCGGCCAAGGGTTTCGGCATGCCAGACCGCGCGGCCGATGGCGCGGGCAAGACAATCGGCGGCGGCCGAGCCGATCCGGCTGATCAGGGCGGGATCGGGGCCGCCCGACCGGCCCCACCGGGCGGTCGCGAGGGAGAACACGGTGTCGCCGTCGAACGGCGTGTGCGACGGATGGATGGCACGCGCCATGCCGTCATGGGCCATCATCGCGACCCGCATCAGCGCCGGCCGGTCGAGGCCGGCGTTGGTCGCCACGACGGCGATGGTGGTATTGGTGCCG
>CAYNIS010000071.1:0-11634 GCA_964397055.1 uncultured Rhodospirillaceae bacterium
GGCAGCGGCGTGCGCGTCGGCAGGGCATGGCCGATCGCCTCCCCGAACGGCATCAGCCCGATGCGCAACCCCTCCATGAACAGCATCAGGCCGACGATGACGGCGACCAGCCCGGCCATGACCGAAAACGGGTCGGCAACGCCCTGACGCAGGATCAGCATCTGGAAGAGGGCGAGGTAGACGGCGAGCGGGATCACCGCGCGCGCCTGCTCGCCGGCGCGATCGCCGACATACGGCACCAGGAGGCGACGGTAGTCGCGCAGGCCCAGCGGCACCCGCCCGCGCCATCCGGTGGCCCGAAAGCGGGTCAGCTCCGAATAGTTGATCTCGATCGGCTCGACCGTGGTCGTGCGGATGTAGTCGGCAAAACGTATCCGCTCCTGATCCGCCGACACCTTTTCCGCCTGCACCTGATCAATAGGCACTTGATCAACAGGCACCTGATCCGTCTGCTCGGTCATGGCTCAACCGAGCCGGGAGAGGGCCTGTTCCAGCCCCTCACGCTGGACCACCAGATCGGCCCGTCGATCGCGCTGCTCCGCGACCACCTCTTCCGGGGCCTTCGCCAGGAACTGCTCGTTCGCCAGCTTCTGGTCGATCTTCTGGATATCCTTTGCCACGCGCTCCTGTTCCTTGGAAAGGCGGGCCCGTTCCTTGTCGAGATCGATGATGTCGGCGAGCGGCAGGACCAGCGTCGCACCGTCCAGGATCGCACTCGCGGAGCCCTTCGGCGGTTCCCCGTCGAAGCTGTCGACCTGGACGAGGCGCGCCAACCTCAAGACCAGATCGCGGTAGGTCTCGAGCCGGCCCCGGCCGGCGTCGTCGAGGCCGCTGATCATCAGCGGGACCTGGGCAGAGGCCGGCACGTTCATGTCCGACCGGATCGACCGCACCGTCTGGATCAGCCGCACCACCCAGTCGAGATCGGCCCGGGCGCCGTCATCCTTCGGAATATCCGTGTAGTCCGGCCAGGACGCGGTCAGGAGGTGCTGGCCCTGCCGATCGGCAAGGCGCGCGTAAAGCTCCTCCGTCAGGTAGGGCATGATCGGATTCAGGAGGATCAGGATTTGGTCGATCACCCAGGCCGTGGTCGCCCGCGTTTCGGCGATCGCCGCCGGGTCCTCGCCGTTCAGGATCGGCTTGGTGAATTCAAGGTACCAGTCGCAGAACGTGCCCCAGGTGAACTGGTAGATCGCAGTGGCGGCATCGTTGAAGCGATAGGCCTCGATCGCGGTGTCGATCGCGTGGGCGGTGTCGACCACGGAGGTCACGATCCAGCGATTGACCGGATGACTGACGGCCGCAGGGTCGAAGCCGGCCACCGGCGCGCAGCCGTTCATCTCCGAAAAGCGCGCGGCATTCCACAGCTTTGTCGCGAAGTTCCGATAGCCCTCGACCCGGCTCTCGGCGAGCTTGATGTCGCGGCCCTGGGCCGCCATCGCGGTCAGCGTCATGCGCAGCGCGTCCGCGCCGAACTTCTCGATGAGGTCGAGGGGGTCGATGATGTTCCCCTTCGACTTCGACATCTTCTGGCCCTTCTCGTCACGGACCAGGGCGTGGATGTAGACGGTGCGGAACGGCACGTCGCCCATGAAGTGAAGGCCCATCATCATCATCCGGGCGACCCAGAAGAAGATGATGTCGAAGCCGGTGACCAGGACCTCCCCGGGATAGTAGCGCTTGACGATGTCGGCCTTGTCGGCCTCCGGCCAGCCGAGGGTCGAAAACGGCCAGAGGGCGGAGGAGAACCAGGTGTCGAGCACGTCGGCGTCGCGGGTCAGCGCCGTCGCCGCGCCGTAATGGCGTTCGGCTTCGGCCGCTGCCTCACCCTCGGTCTCGGCGACGAAGACGGCACCGTCGGGTCCGTACCAGGCCGGGATCTGATGGCCCCACCACAGCTGGCGGCTGACGCACCAGGGCTGGATGTTCTTCAGCCAGGCGAAGTACGTGTTCTCCCAGGTCTTCGGCACGAACTGGGTGCGGCCGTCCTCCACCGCCTTGATCGCCGGTGCCGCCAGGGTCGCGGCGTCGACGTACCACTGGTCCGACAGCCAGGGTTCGATGACCACCCCGGAACGGTCGCCATGGGGCACCTTGTGCGTGTGCGGTTCGATCTTCTCGACGAGGTCGAGGGTCTCCAGATCGGCGACGACACGCTTCCTTGCGTCATACCGGTCAAGCCCGCGATAGGCCTCCGGCACCGCGTCATTCAGGATCGCGTGCTGGTCGAAGATGTTGACCATCTCCAGGTTCTGGCGCCGTCCGACCTCGAAGTCGTTGAAGTCATGGGCCGGCGTGATCTTGACCGCCCCGGAACCGGTCTCCGGATCGGCATAGTCGTCGCCGACGATCGGGATCAGGCGACCGACCAGGGGCAGGCGAACCTGCTTGCCGATCAAGTCCTTGTAGCGGGGGTCGTCCGGATGCACGGCGACCGCGGTATCGCCCAGCATGGTTTCCGGGCGGGTGGTGGCGACCACGATGTGGCGCGACGGGTCGTCGGCGAGCGGATAGCGGAAGTGCCAGAGATGGGAGTTGACCTCGACCTGCTCGACCTCGAGGTCGGAGATCGCGGTCAGGAGCTTCGGGTCCCAGTTGACGAGGCGCTTGTCCTTGTACAAAAGGCCGTCGCGATAGAGCTGGACGAACACCTTGGTGACTGCGGCCGACAGTCCCTCGTCCATGGTGAAGCGTTCGCGCGGCCAGTCCGGCGTCGTGCCAAGTCGACGCAACTGTCGGGTGATCGTCCCGCCGGATATCGCCTTCCATTCCCACACCTTCTCGATGAAGGCGTCACGGCCAAGCTCGCGCCGGTCGGTCCCCTGTTCGCCCAACTGTCGCTCGACCACCATCTGGGTCGCGATCCCGGCGTGGTCGGTGCCCGGCTGCCACAGGGCGTCGCGCCCCTTCATGCGGTAGTAGCGGGTAAGGACGTCCTGGAGGGTCATGTTGAGCGCATGGCCCATGTGCAGGCTGCCGGTGACATTCGGCGGCGGCATCATGACGGTCCAGGGAACACCGTTGCCTTGGGGTCGCGCGGCGAAGGCGCCGGAGGCTTCCCATTCGGCATAGCGGTCGCCCTCGATCGAGGTCGGGCTGAAGGTCTTCTCGAGCATCGGCGGTTAGCGCGCTCATGGCGAGCGCGTCCTGTCTGGGATCAAGGAACCGGTGGCTGGAACGGAACGGACGGCCGCCAGATCTGCGACCGTCCGCCGTCAGGTGGTAAGATAGGGTGTACCGGGACCGTTGATCAGATGCGATCCGACCCGGACATGCGACGCACTTCGCGTTCGACCACCCGCTCGACGATTTCCGGCAGGTTGCGGTCCAGCCACTCGCGCATCATCGGCCGCAGAAGCTCTTTGATGAGGTCTTCGACGGTCTTCACGCCGACCGGCAGCGGCCCGATGTCGTTACGCGGCTGGGAGGACATCAGCCGGGCAAAGGCGCTGGAGGCCATTTCCTCGGTCATGTCGGAGACGAGGCGATCGTCGCCAGAGGGCCGCGGACGCGACGGGGGGGAGGCAAGGTCGACGACGCGCCCGTCGTTGCCGACCATCTTGGTGAGGTCGAGGACATCGTCCTCTTCCTCCTCGTCTTCTTCTTCCTCTTCCTCTTCTTCCTCGATCACCGGCTCAGGCATCGCCGCCACCGGTTCGGGCTCGGGCTCGGGCTCGGGTTCCGGCTCGGGCTCGGGTTCCGGTTCGGGCTCAGGCTCGGCCGCGATCGGTTCCTCCTCGACCGCTTCCTCGTCGTCGCCTTCTTCCTCGGCGCCCTCGCCGCCCTCTTCGCTGTCGTCCGAAATGATACGCCGGATCGAGGCGAGGATCTCCTCGATGGACGGTTCCTGTTGCTGCTGTTCGGTATCAGACATTGAAATTCTTTCGCAGCTTAACGACTAGGCGGACCAACCCTAAGAAATTCTCGGCAAGGCTGCAAATATCTTTGGGTGCGATCTTGAAGTTATCGCCGGTCCGACCCGCCGGTCCGACCCGCCGTTTCCTCATTCGTCGATGCTGTAGTCCCAGAAACGGCGACGCGCTGCACGGCGATGAACATCCGGGTCGTAGAGCTCGACCGGCAGTTCGAGATACTCGGCAGTCATCCGCCCGATGGCGGCCAGGAGCTGGTAGGAGACGACCTGCACGTCGCGGTCGCTGTCGACCAGGGACACCTGCGCGTCCAGGAGTTCCTGTTCGGCGTCGAGGATATCCAGCGTGGTGCGCGAGCCGACGGCGGCTTCCTGGCGGACACCGTCGAGCGCGATTTCAGCCGCCCGCACCTGGGTCATGATCGCCCGGCGCGCCGCCCGCGCCGCGGTCAGCAGCTCCCACGCGCTGACGGTGGCATCCCGGACAGCCCGTCGCGCGGTCTCGATCTCGATCCGGAGTTCGGAGGCGAGCTGGTTCGCTTGGCGGATCTGGCTGCCGGCGATACCGGCCTGATAAAGCGGGATGGTGATCCGACCGGTGATCGTGCCGGACGAGGACTCCCGGATCGCCGGCGAGGAGTCGAAGTTCTTGTCGAAGCTCGCCACCAGCGCGAAGTCGGGCAGCAATTCCGCACGCAACCCGGTCACGTTCTCGCGTGCGGCGATCTCCTGGAACTGGGCGGCGCGTACCTGCGGATTGTCGGCGAGCGAGATCTCGATCGCGCTGTCCAGGTCCTCCGGCAGGATGTAGACGAATTCCGGCTGTTCGAGCACACCCGGGGCCTCGCCGATCACCCGCCTGAAGGCGGAGCGCGAGCTGTTGAGGACACCCTCGGCATTGATCCGCTCGGCAAGCGCCCCGGCGAGGCGCGATTCCGCCTGGCTGACGTCGGTCCGGGTGATCTCGCCGACGCGGAACCGGTCCTCCGAGGCCTCGAGCTGGCGGGCCAGCACCTCCTCGTTGTTCTGGTTGAGCTCGACCGTCGCCTGGTCCCGAACCACGTCGAGGAAGACGCTGGCGGCCTCGAGCAGGACCTGCTGTTCGGTGTTCAGAAGGGCGAACTGTTCGGCGTCGACGCCGGCCTCCGCCTGACGGACCGCGGCCGAGGTGCGACCGAAGCGATAGAGCGGCTGGGTCACCGTGATCCCGAGATTGGTCGGGAACTCGGTGTTGCTCGTCGTCGCCAGGTTGTTGTCGGAGTAGTTGACACCCTGAGAGATGTCGCCCTCCACCTGGGGACGCCAGCCGCCGCGCGCCTGGGCGACGTTTTCATCCGTCGCGCGCAGGCCGGCACGGGCCGAAACCAGATCCGGGTTGGTGGAATAGGCGAGGACCATCGCTTCCTGGATCGTCTGCGCGGCGGCGTCCAGGGCGGCGCCGGGGCCAGCGATCATCGCGCACGCCGCGGCGGCCGCCGCCAGCGCGGTCTTCGCACGCGCCAGACGTCGGCCGGGCGCTCCAGCCTTAACCGTGCCGGCCTTAACCGTGCCGGCCTTAACCGTGACAGAAGTCATTTCGAACGCTCCCCTGGACCCTGGACCCGATGGCCTGCCGAGCCGTGCAAGACCATCCCCACAAAGCCGCCGATCGGACCTAAAGCACGAACTGCGAAACCGGGGCCATCCCAGGCAGATAGGGGATGCCGGCGTCGAACAAGATACGATGCGAAACTGTGCCTGAAAGGTGCTGGTACAGTGCCGCGTGGCCGATCCGCTCGTCTTCGCGCACGACCACCACCAGGCGACCCTGGTCGGCGAGCTGGGACAGGAGCGCCGGCGGCACCTTGGCAACCGCGCCATTGACGACGATCACGTCATACGGCGCCTGATCCGGAAAACCGTCGCCGACTTCCGCGCGGAAGACGACACCGTTCCCGATCTCCAGCTGGTTGAGCGTCGCCGACGCCTGCGCCACCAGGGCCGCATCCGGATCGGTTGCAACGACGGTGTCGGCGAGCTGACACAGGACCGCGGTCGAGTAGCCGGTGGCACAGCCGACATCGAGGACCACGTCCCCGGCGGCGATGCCCGCGGCCTCGACAAGGCGGCCGAAGACGCGCGGTTCCATCAGGAAGCGATCGCCGCCGATGGCCAGATCCTCGTCCACATAGGAAACCGGCCGGCGGGCCAGCGGCACGAACAATTCACGCGGGATCGAACCCATCGCGTCTGTCAACAGCGGGTCTGTCACTCGGTTCGGCCGCAGCTGGCCTTCGACCATGTTGTACCGAGCGCGCGCGTAATCCGTCATGGCAGCTGTCGATGCTCGCTTGAGACGCAATGGACCTGCGGCCGGCACAGCCCTACGCGCCGGTCAATACTCCGGGTTATAGGCTGGGCTGCCGGGGCGACGCAAACCCAAGCCGCCCGCACGCCCTGATCCGCGTGCCGATTGTGCCTGTGTTGTTGCACAATCGCCAGCGTGTTTCCTGACGGCAACTCTCGTCTTCTCTTGCGGGGAGGCAAGCGCTGAGTTATTAGTCAGGGCTTGGCTGCCGGCGCGGTGGCGGAGTGGTTACGCAGAGGACTGCAAATCCTTGTACACCGGTTCGATTCCGGTCCGCGCCTCCAGCGCTTGGGTCTGGCGACGTGCCAAGGGTTGCGGACGATGGCCCGCCGGGCGTATGGTCTCGGGCTGTTGGACGTACCGTCCAGGTCGCGGTATTCCGGGGTAGCTCAGTGGTAGAGCAGGCGGCTGTTAACCGCCCGGTCGTAGGTTCGAATCCTATCCCCGGAGCCATCGCGCTCCCCCCAGGGCCTTCTCTCTCAAGGCCATTCCCCTCGCGAATTTCCCAGGCGAGTTTTCCAGCCAGACTGAACCAGTTTGTTCGGGATTTGCGCGCGCCACGTCATGACGGCCTTCCGGCCGGGGAAGGCTAGCCCATGCCGCGCCGGGTCTCGGTCGAGAGCGGCCTCGTCGACTACGAGGACGCGTGGCAGGCGCCGCAGGGCAGCGGTGCGGCCACCCGCCAGTTGCTGGACCTTCTCGACCAGACGCCGCCCGACATGGTCCGCAGCCTCGATCAGAACGCCGGAATTGCCCGACACGCACTAGAAAAGATGCAGCAGGATTACGAGTGGGCCGCGCGATGGGGCGCCACGCGCGCGGACATCCAGAATGCCCGCCGGATCGTCGGTAAAGGGCCGGGCTGGGTCACTCGTCTTCAAAAAGCCCTGGAGGAAGGGGCAGTCCTTCCCGCAGTTGCTCTCGGCCTAGTGCGGCGAACCCTTCAGGATCGTAGCGACGAGCGGCCTGGAACGCCTCCAGGCGGGCCTGCTCCAGGCTGATCTGGCGCATGGGAACCGGGGGCGACGAGAGGTGCTTGTGCCAAGCCTCCCAGTCCTCCTCGGTGAATTGGTCGAGGGGCGCGCCCCGCTGCTTCGACCAGCTTCGGGTGCTCGCTATCGGGGCTCCCCCTCTGTCGTTCGCCATGTCTGCCTCCACGTCTGCTGGCCTTTGACGCTACCACAATCCCGCCCCAGGGAGGGTTAACTCGTGAGCTTCTCCGACCCGTTCCTGAGCCAGCGCGCCCGCAAGACGAAGGAGCCGGGGATCCCGGCCTTGCCCGACGACGCAGGGCCGAAGAGCCGCGCCTGGATGCAGGCCATGCAGGAGCGCATGGAGGTCCTGGCCGGTGACCGGGGCTTCCCTCTCGATCGGGCGGTCCGGCAGCGGGACCTGTCGGACTATGCGAAGCAGGCCGACCTGGCCGGCATCGGCGGTAGCCTTTACGATCACGTCGGCGAGTTCATCTGCTGGCGAACCTCCAATATGAGCATTCCCCAACAGGACACGCCCGTCGACATTAGTTGGCAGGATTCGACCACGATTGGCGACCGTCTCCGGCGTCGCCGACCGACGCCGGCCACCCACCATCCTTCGGCCAGAGGCTCTTCAGGCTGGCCCAGACCTGGTTAAGGCCTTGATCAGGGGGCCGTCGATCGGAAGGCGGTCGCGGTTCGGTTCTTCGAGAATGTAGAGTGATCCCACGCCGCATCGTCCACGTCGAGCCCGACGAACCAGCGGAGCAAGAGGTCGTACTCCAGCCGCCCCATCAGTTGCCGCTCCGAGCGGATCGCGTAGAACGCCTGCAGCAGCATCGCCCGCAGCAATCGCTCCGGCGCGATCGAGCGGCGGGCCATCCGCGAGTACAGCGCCGCGAAGGCCCCGCTCAGCAACGACGGCGCCGCGTTCGCGATCTCCCGGATCACCGGAAGCGGATGGTCCGGCCGCACCCGAGCCTCCAGGTCTACGCAGGAGATCAACTCACCAGACTGCCGATCGCCACCGCGCATCAATCCACTGCGGTTGGCTCACTAACCGAGTGCATCATCCCAGCCCTGAGATCGCTACCGCCTCCTTCAACAGCCACCTAAGCCGGCGTTAAGCGATCAGCCCCGCCCGATGAACGGCATCTGTGTGGCCATCACCGTCAGGAACTGGACGTTCGCATCGAGCGGCAGGGACGCCATGTAGACGACGGCCGAGGCGACATGGCCGACATCCATGGTCGGTTCCGGGCGGACCGAACCGTCCGGCTGCGGGACCCCGTCGGCCATCCGCGCGGTCATGTCGGTGCCGGCGTTGCCGATATCGATCTGGCCGCAGGCGATGTTGTAGGCGCGCCCGTCGAGGGAGGTCGATTTGGTGAGACCGGTTATCGCGTGCTTGGTCGCGGTGTAGGCGGCCGAACGCGGACGCGGCGCATGGGCGGAGATCGAGCCGTTGTTGATGATCCGACCACCCTGGGGGGTCTGGTCCTTCATGATGCGGAAGGCCCATTGGGTGCACAGGAACGCGCCGGTGAGGTTCACGTCGACCACCTGCTTCCACTTGTCGACGGCCAGGTCCTCCAGCGCTACCGGCGGGGCCGACTGGCCGGCGTTGTTGAACAGGAGGTCGAGGCGCCCGTAGCGGTCCTTCACCGCAGCGAACAGCGCGTCGATCGACGCGGGATCGGCGACGTCGGTCGGTACCGCCAGGATGTCCGCACCGAGGAGTTCCCGCGCGGTCTCGTCCAGCTTCTCCTCGCGCCGGCCGGCGAGCACCACGCCATAGCCCTCATGCGCCAGGGCGAGGGCCACCGCCCGCCCGACCCCGCTGCCCGCCCCGGTGACACAGGCCACCCGCTTTTCCACCATCTCCGCCTCCGATCGTCAGGTTCCGATGCTCTCCTGACAATCGCGCGGGCGACGGCACGCGGTCGAGCCCGGATTCAGCGGGACATGCGATGGTGACCGCTGAACACCAGAGGCAAAGCCTCAGGGAAGGCCGGCACCGGGGACGTCGACCCGGACAGTCTCGATCCGACCGTCGCGCTTGTCGTTGATGTCGGGGCCGCTGCCGCTGTTGGTGCAGATGTAGAGCGTGCGCTGGTCTTCGCCGCCGAGCATGCAGGCATAAGCACCCAGATCGCCGGTCGGAATGGTGCGGTCGATCTGCCCGCCCTCCAGCACGCGCCGGCAGCACTTGTTGCGTGGGTCTGCAATCCAGATCGCCCCTTGTGCGTCGAGGCAGATGCCGTCCGGGAAACCGCCGTCAAGGTCCGCCCAGACGCGCCGGTTGGACAACGATCCGTCGGCGGCCACATCGAACGCGGTCAGGCGGTGGCCATAGGTCTCCGCCACCACGAGGGTTCCGCCATCGGGCGTGATCACCGTGCCGTTGGGGAAGAACAGGTCGTCGGCTGCGACATGAACGCTGCCATCGGGGTCGACGCGCTGCACGCAGGTGGTCTTGGCTTCCTCCCCCGAATGGCGATCGAAGCCGAAATTGCCGACATAGGCCCGACCCTTGGCATCGACGACCATGTCGTTGCAGTTGCCGGTGGCGTGGACGAGATCGGCGACCGGCTCCAGCGCGCCATTCTTGAAGGCCATCAGCCGCCGATCGACCATGGAGACCACGAGCAGGGTGCCGTCCGGGCGCCAGCCGAGGCCCGAGGGCCGATTCGGCACCTCCACCACGGTCTCAAGGGTGCCGTCCGATCCCAGCCGCAGCACGCGATGGGTATGGAAGTCGGAGCAGTAGAAGGCGCCGTCATGCCAGCGCGGCCCTTCCGGAAATGACAGACCGCTAACGATGACATCCAGATGATCGGCCATCTTCCAGGGCCCTCCCCCGTGCGTTCTTGTTGAGCGAATGCTGATCGGTCCGTCGGCGACATGCAACTGCCGGCCAAGGGCTCCCGCCGGCGATCCCGAGGTTCTATCCTTGCCCCGGACAGCGACGCGGCCGGCAGCATTCGGCCGCATTCAACCGACGGCATCGGGGACGAAACGCATGAGCTGGCAGGACGCGGTCGAGCGCATCACGGCGACCAGGAAGGCGGCCCAGGCCATGGGCGGGGCCGAGGGCATCGCCCGACAGCACGACAAGGGCCGCAAAACCATTCGCGAGCGGATCGCCGCCCTGATCGACGACGGCTCGTTTCGGGAGGTCGGCCGCATGGGCGGTGGGCGGATCCTCGACGACGACGGCAACCAGGTCGGCTTCAGCCCGGCCAACTTCGTGCTCGGCAATGCCACGGTCGACGGCCGACCGGTGGTGATCGGCGGTGAGGATTTTACGCTCCAGGGCGGCTCGCCCAATGTCGCGGGCTTGCGCAAGAGCATCTATGCCGAGGATCTGGCGATCGAACGGCGGGTGCCGCTGGTGCGCCTGCATGAAGGCGGCGGCGGCTCGGTCGCCGGCTCCGGCGGCAAGGGCTCGGCGCCGCCACCACCGTCTCCGGTCTACGATCGCCACCGTTTCACCTCCATGGGGGTGGCGATGAAGACCGTGCCGGTGATCTCCGCCGCCCTTGGGCCGGTTGCCGGACTGCCGGCCGCACGCCTCGCCGCCGCCCATTTCACGGTGATGGCCCGCGATGTCGCCCAGATCATGGTCGCCGGCCCGGCGGTCGTCGAGCGGGCGCTGGGCAAGACCGTGACCAAGGAGGAACTGGGCGGCGCCGGGGTTCACGAGAAATCGGGCGTCGTCGACGCGGTCGCCCCGAACGAGGACGCAGCACTTTCCCTGGTGCGCCAGTTCCTGTCGTTCCTGCCGACCAATGGGGACCAGTTGGCACCGGTGGGTCCTGCCACCGACCCGGTGGACCGGGCCGACGACGCCCTTCTGTCGCTGGTGCCGCGCGACCGCCGGCAGCCCTACGACATCCGCAAGCTCCTGAAGCTCGTCCTCGACGACGGCATATTCTTCGAAATGGGCCGGCGCTTCGGCCCCGGGATCGTCGTCGGCCTCGGGCGCCTCGGCGGCCGCACGGTTGCCATCCAGGCCAATGACTGCCGCTTCAACGCCGGCTCGATGACCGCGGCGGGTGCCCAGAAATGGGTCCGGTTCCTGAAGATGGCGGAGACCTTCCACTTGCCGGTGGTGAGCTTCGTCGACGAGCCCGGGTTCATGATCGGCCCCCAGGCGGAGGCAGAGGGCACCGCCCGCCATGGCGCCGACGCCGTGCTGGCGACCGCGATGACCGACCTGCCGTGGTGTTCGGTCATGATCCGCAAGTCTTTCGGGGTCGCGGCCGCCGCGCATTACGGCCCCAACGCCCATGTCCTCGCCTGGCCGTCGGCGGAGCGCGGGCCGCTGCCGCTGGAGGGCGGGGTCGCGGTCGCCTTCCGGCGAGAGATCGCAGCCGCCCCGGACCCGGCCGCCAGACAGCGCGAGCTCGAGGACATGATGGCCGCGCGCCAGTCGCCCT